>NZ_JBWKOF010000008.1:0-241646 GCF_059415945.1 Pseudomonas sp. GW821-FHT09H03
GGCGCCTTGCCGTCGCGGATGAAAAACATCGACGGCTGAAACCCCCAGCAGATGATATCGACGGATTTTTTCGCCCCAGCGATGGCCTCGTGCACGGCCTTGAACGCCTCTTCGCCGTTGATCAACGGCTGATAGGTGGCGCCAACCGGATGGTATTCGGTGTTGCACACGTACCAGGGCGCTGTGCAGGTGGCCGTGTTGGTGTGCTGCAGTGCGATGGGCACCACGCATTCAAATTGAGTCATCGGGTTTTCTCTCCTTGAGGGGCGATGTGCGCGGCGTACTGTCCGCGATGATCGGTGTGCGAAGCGGGCTGATTGACACTGGTATCGGTTTGCGAGGGGTGGTTATGCAGCCCCTGATTGGCGAGGACGTCGAGGTGGGTGTCGAGTTGGTCGATCTTGAGTTTATGGCGGCTGTGGTCGTAAAAAGTGCGCAGCGGATCGCTCATGCTCAGTCACTCCTTGTCTGCGGGGGACGGGCAGAAAAGGCAGAGCTTTCACCCGGGTCCTGGGGGGATGAAAGCATTGAAAATTTGGAGAACAGTTGAAATAGGAAGCTTCTGAGGTGTGTGTAGGACGCGTCCAAAAAAGTTGCAGTGCTTGATCTGTAGGGATTTATTCGGCTCTGGGTTTTGTGGCGATGGCACTGGGGCTCTCGCCACAAGGTTCAGCGTTTAGTCCAGCGGCGCGACGTTATCCAGTGCGCGGTTGACGGCCAGGTCCGCCAGCATGATCACCTGCTGGATGCCCAGCAGCATGCTGCGCTGCGGGCCGTCGAGGAAGGTGGCGAAGTCGCTGGCCATCACGCTTGCCGAGGCCAGGGATTCGCAGGCGTGGGCCAGGAGGCTTTCGGTGTCGATGTTGGGGGCGATGACGAACATTGCGCTGGGCTTGTGGGGGATGCTGGGCTTGAGAATGGCGGGTTTGAGGTTGAGGGTATTGGATTCAGGGGGATTGGGGGTGGGTTTGACCATGATGGAGCTCCTTGATTGATGGAGCTGCCACGGTTCGCTGCGAAGCGGAGAAGGTGGCAGCCATACGCAGGTTCGCAGACCGGGAATCAAGGAACCCGGCAGACCGGAGGTCTCCCGCGCATAGCCGCCATGACGCATTACAGTGTGCAAACAAAAGCGCCAACTGAATGGAAACGGTGGCGCTGAGCGCCTTGATTGACCCAGGCTGCGAAACCCGATCGCTGAGTTTTCAGCGACCCGGCGACGATAGAGTCCGGGTCCAAGGCGCACAAGCCGGCGGATTCTGGCGTAGTTGTAGGCAATGGCGCAAGGCGGTGTAGTTACGGTTCTGGTCCTACAGACCGCTCTGATATTTGCCCATGTGGCGGGAGCGTGCAGGCCGCCATCGCTGGCAAGCCACACACAGGTGAACGGGTCTGCTCACGGAATTCGCGCCCGGCGAAGAACAACTGTAGGAGCCGGCTTGCTGGCGATGGTCGTCAACGATGACGCTGGGTCCCTGATACCCCGCAGCGCGCCAAGGTTTTTCGCGAGCGTGCTCGCTCCTACAGGGGGGCGGTGTCTGTTCGCGAATTTTGCGCCTGGCGCTGATCAACTGTAGGAGCGAGCATGCTCTGGTCGGCGTTCCGACGAAGGAGGTTAACGATGACGCGGGCATTCCGGGTGCCCTCGGCGCTCTCGGGTTTTTCGCGAGCCTGCTCGCTCCTACAGGGTATGGCGTCAGATGATGGATTTGGCGTCTGGCGTAGATCAACTGTGGGAGCCTGCTCGCGAAGGATCCGGATTCGCCGCGTTTAGTCAGAATGTCTGCGCTGTGAATCAGCCAATCCCGATCTCTTCCTTGAACTGCTCCAGAAACCCCTTCAAACGATCATGGCGAACATGTGCCAAACGTTGTCCCGTAGTGGTCTGGAAACCATCCGCCAAGTGCAGCAGCTTGGTCTGGAAATGGTCTATGCAAAAGCGAGTGTCATCGTAGTCGCGGTCGTTTGCTTCGGGGTCTTGCGGGTCGTAGAGAGCGCTGCCCATGCGTCCGGCCACGTAAAAGGTACGGGCGACTCCGAGCATGCCCAGGGAGTCGAGGCGATCGGCGTCCTGGATGACTTTCGCTTCCAGCGAGGTTGGAGTGATGTTGGCGGAAAAACTGTGGGCTTCAATGGCGTGGGCGACGGCTGCGATTTTGCTGTCGGACCAAGCCATCTCCGCTAACACCCTCGACGCTTTCTGCGCCGCCAGTTGTGATGCCTGGGAACGCAGCGGCGAGTTCTTTTCCACCGCCACGCAATCATGCAACAGCACCCCGGCCAGCAGCACTTCAAGATCGCCACCTTCTTGTGCCTGAATCAAGCGCACGTTGTGCCATACCCGCTGCAGGTGCGACAGGTCGTGAGCACCGTCTCCCGAGGGTTCCAGGGCGTGGGGCAGCAAGGTAGCGGCGAGTGATTGCATCGGTGCGAAAGCGCTGGTGGTCATCCGGTGTCCTATGGTCTGAACGTACTTTGCCGCGCATGTCGGCCAATCTTGCGAGGAGTCATTGTGGCATGCAAAACCTGGGCTCCCGAAGAAAGATCAAAAGATCGCAGCCTTCGGCAGCTCCTACAGATATCGATCTTTTCGGCATAACCCTTATTGCAAACCAGTCTCCAGCCCAATGGCATTCCGTCCGCTCGCTTGCGTCCTATCTGGAGAACCGTGCTGATCGCAACTAGATTTCAGTCAGCGCCATACACTCCACAAATGGAAGGACTCGGCCATGAACAGGTTGCTACGTGTTTTATTGGTATTGAAGGTGTTGGTGATGCTGTCCCTCGGCAGTGCTACGGCGTGGGCCGAGTGCGAGAAGCATGAAACCCAGGCTTCGAATGCTCAAGCTGGGCAGGGTGAATTGATGATCGCCGCGTCCGACTCGGAGCCGGGCGACATGGGGCAGGGTGGCAGCGCGGGCAATGATGACGCGACCACTGATGAACCGGATTCCGATGACCCCGACGAAGGCGATAGCCAGACGTAAATCACAGAAAAAATAAAACCCCTTCCAGAGGGATTGGAAGGGGGCTGACCGAGTAACACGATCCCTGTGGGAGCGAGCTTGCTCGCGATGGCGGCGCGTCAGTACCCCTTATGCTGACTGACACTCCGCCATCGCGAGCGCGCTCGCTCCTACAGTTTTTTCACTCCGTTGTTATATCGCGCGTCGAGAAATTGCTCGGCGTAGTGGCAGCCACCTGAGGGCTGCCTGGCAATATGGATGACGAAAAGCTATTGCTGCCGTCTGTCTGGAAAATTGATGGAAACGTAATAACTGTCAAAAGTGACAGTAGACGGTTGTCCGAGTGATGCCTTCAAATATGCGCTCAAGTTAGATATTTTATCTCTGAGTATAAATATAAAGGTATCAATCATGAAAGCTGTAGGTGTTGAGAATATAACAGAAGGTCAGTTAATAGCTGTGGGGCATACCACAGGAGGTTTCGTTGCTACGAAAGTTGAATTTAATTGTGGTCAAAGAAATCGCTTTATTGAGTTTGCAGGGTGGAAGGACAATGGCGAAAGATTTTGGTTTATGGTGAATGATGTTTATGATAATCACATTGAAATAGGCAGGCATTATGTGCTTCGTACTACTGATAGTCCGCGAGATGCACAAGGCGATTTCACTGATGACAAAGGTAGAAGGTTTAAAGTGACCTCCGGGTACATTGTTTTTAAAAGATACAGCTTTGAGTTTCATCATGCCACACTTGAAGCCAAGTTTGTCTCCAGCGAGCTTGGCGAGGAAACTGAAATTAATATGGAGGCTAAGTTCGACGGCTTTAATATAGTTGACTTGGTATGACCACTCTCTCTCGATTGATGCGCAATCGAGGAAGAAAGGACTGGTGAGCAGTGTGGGAGCGGGCTTGCTCGCGAAGGCGGTCTGTCAGTCGTAGTAATATTGACTGAAATGACGCCTTCGCGAGCAAGCCCGCTCCCACATTTTTTTATGCCGCGCCGTCGAGGAACTGCTCGGCGTAGTGGCAAGCAACCTGGCGGTTGTCGAGCGCGCGCAAGGCCGGCTCTTCAGTGCTGCAGCGCTCGGTCGCGTACGGGCAGCGCTTGTGGAAAGCGCAGCCGGGTGGCGGGTTCAGCGGGTTGGGCAATTCGCCGACGATCTTGATCTTCGGCTTGTTCGGGTCCGGGTGAATGGTCGGGGTGGCCGACAGCAACGCCTGGGTGTACGGGTGCAGCGGACGCTCATAGATGTCGTTCTTCGGGCCCATTTCCACCGGGCGGCCGAGGTACATCACCATCACGTCATCGGCGACGTGTTGCACCACCGCGAGGTTGTGGGAGATGAACACGTAGGCGGTGTTGAACTCTTGCTGCAGATCCATGAACAGGTTCAGTACCTGCGCCTGAATCGACACGTCCAGGGCCGAGGTCGGTTCGTCCGCCACCAGCACTTTCGGTTGCAGCATCATCGCCCGCGCCAGGGCAATCCGCTGGCGCTGACCGCCGGAGAACATGTGCGGATAACGCTGATAATGCTCAGGGCGCAGACCCACTTGCTTCATCATCGCCTGCACTTTTTCGCGACGTTCCGAGGCGCTCAGGTTGGTGTTGATCAACAGCGGTTCGGCCAGCTGATCACCGACTTTCTGCCGTGGGTTCAACGAGGCGTACGGGCTCTGGAACACCATCTGCACGTCTTTGCGCAGCTGTTTGCGCTGGGCTTTGTCTGCGCCGGAAACTTCCTGCCCGGCGATTTTCAAGGAGCCGGAGGACGGCTCTTCGATCAGCGTCAGGGCTCGGGCCAGGGTGGATTTGCCGCAACCCGACTCGCCCACGACGGCGAGGGTCTTGCCGGCTTCCAGCTCGAACGACACGCCGTTGAGGGCGCGTACGGTCGCGTGCCCCTTGAACATGCCACGGGACACTTCGTAATGACGGGTGAGGTCGCGGGCGGTAAGTACGACGGCCATTACGCCACCTCCTGGTTCAGCGGGTAGAAGCAGCGGGCGAGGCTGTTGCTTTTCGGGTCAAGGGTCGGACGCTGCGCGCGGCAGTTGTCCTGCACATACGGGCAGCGCGGCGACAGCAGGCAGCCTTGCGGACGGTCATAACGACCAGGAACGATGCCCGGCAGGGTCGACAGACGCGAGGCCCCCAGGCTGTGTTCCGGAATCGCCTTGAGCAGTGCTTCGCTGTAAGGGTGCGCCGGAATGTCGAACAGTTGTGGTACCTGACCGACTTCTACGGCTTGCCCTGCGTACATCACGCACACGCGCTGGGCGGTTTCCGCCACGACGGCAAGGTCGTGGGTGATCAGCACCAGGCCCATGTTCTGTTCTTTCTGCAACGCCAGCAGCAGGTCCATGATCTGCGCCTGAATGGTTACGTCCA
Organism: Pseudomonas sp. GW821-FHT09H03; assembly: GCF_059415945.1. Classification (NCBI taxonomy): domain Bacteria; kingdom Pseudomonadati; phylum Pseudomonadota; class Gammaproteobacteria; order Pseudomonadales; family Pseudomonadaceae; genus Pseudomonas; species Pseudomonas sp. GW821-FHT09H03. The sequence continues at coordinate 5,360 of NZ_JBWKOF010000008.1, forward strand.
GTGCAGTGGTCGGTTCGTCGGCGATCAGCAGCTTTGGTTCGCCGGCAATCGCCATGGCGATCGCGACGCGCTGGCTCATGCCGCCGGACAGTTGATGCGGGTAGGCGTCCATGCGACTGGCCGCGCCCGGAATCTCAACTTTTTCCAGCAGTTCGATGGCGCGTTTGCGCGCAGCCTTGCCGGACATTTTCAGGTGCAGGCGCAGCACTTCTTCGATCTGGAAACCGACGGTGTAGCTTGGGTTTAGCGCAGTCATCGGGTCCTGGAAGACCATCGACAGGTCCTTGCCGACGATCTGCCGACGCTGACGATTGCTCAGCTTGAGCATGTCCTTGCCGTCAAAGCTGAGGGAGTCGGCGGTGACGATGCCTGGGTGCTCGATCAAGCCCATCAGCGCCATCATGGTCACGGATTTACCCGAACCCGACTCGCCAACGATGGCCAGCACTTCGCCCTTGTCGACTTTCAGGTCGAGGCCGTCGACCACTGGCGTGGCGTTCTTGTCGCCGAAGCGCACATTGAGATTCTTGATTTCTAACAGTGACATTGGAATCTCCTCAGGCGGCGTTCTTGAGTTTCGGGTCCAGCGCGTCGCGCAGGCCGTCACCCATCAAGTTGATTGCCAGCACGCTGAGCAAAATGGTCAAACCAGGCAGGCTCACGACCCACCAGGCGCGTTCGATGTAGTCGCGAGCGGAAGCCAGCATGGTGCCCCACTCAGGGGTTGGCGGTTGTACGCCAAGGCCGAGGAAGCCCAGTGCCGCGGCATCGAGAATCGCCGAGGAGAAGCTCAGGGTAGCCTGAACGATCAGCGGCGCCATGCAGTTGGGCAGCACGGTGACGAACATCAGGCGTGGCAGGCCGGCACCGGCCAGGCGCGCGGCGGTCACGTAGTCGCGGTTCAGTTCGCCCATCACCGCGGCGCGGGTCAGACGAACGTAGGACGGCAGGGATACCACGGCGATCGCGATCACGGTGTTGATCAGGCCAGGGCCGAGGATGGCGACGATCGCCACGGCCAGCAGCAGGGACGGCAGGGCCAGCATGATGTCCATCAGACGCATGATGCTCGGGCCGAGCAGGCGCGGGAAGAACCCGGCGAACAGACCCAGCAGGATGCCCGGGATCAGCGACATCACCACCGACGACAGGCCGATCATCAAGGACAGGCGCGAACCCTGGATCAGGCGCGACAGCAGGTCACGGCCCAGCTCGTCGGTGCCCAGCAGGAACTGCAGTTGCCCACCTTCCAGCCAGGCTGGCGGGGTCAGCAGGAAGTCACGGTATTGCTCGCTCGGGTCATGGGGCGCGACCCATGGAGCGAAGATGGCGCAGAAAATCACCAGCAACATGAACATCAGACCGGCAACGGCACCCTTGTTGCGGGAAAACGCGTGCCAGAATTCTTTGTACGGAGACGGGTACAGCAGGCTTTGATCGACTGTTACCGCTTGATTTGGAGTTGTAGCTGGAGTGGTCATGGTCATGATCTCAGCGCTGATGACGGATGCGTGGGTTGGCAAAGCCGTAGAGGATGTCCACTACGAAGTTGACCACAATCACCAGGCAGGCGATTAACAGGATGCCGTTCTGCACAACCGGATAGTCCCGGGCGCCAATGGCTTCGATCAGCCATTTGCCGATGCCGGGCCAGGAGAAGATGGTTTCAGTCAGGACCGCACCGGCCAGCAGGGTACCGACTTGCAGGCCGACCACGGTGAGTACCGGGATCAGTGCGTTGCGCAGGCCGTGAACGAACACCACGCGTGCCGGCGACAGGCCCTTGGCCTTGGCGGTGCGGATGTAGTCCTCGCGCAGCACTTCGAGCATCGACGAACGGGTCATCCGCGCGATCACTGCCAGCGGAATGGTGCCGAGCACAATGGCCGGCAGAATCAGGTGGTGCAGGGCGTCGAAGAAGGCGTCCGGCTCGTCGGCCAGCAGCGTATCGATGAGCATGAAGCCGGTGCGTGGCTCGATGTCGTACAGCAGGTCGATCCGCCCGGAAACCGGAGTCCATCCCAGGCTTACCGAGAAGAACATGATCAGGATCAGGCCCCACCAGAAGATCGGCATCGAGTATCCCGCCAGGGAGATGCCCATCACCCCATGGTCGAACAGGGATCCTCGCTTGAGTGCCGCGATCACCCCGGCCAGAAGGCCCAGGATGCCGGCGAACAACAGGGCGGCCATGGACAGTTCCAGGGTCGCGGGGAACAGGGAAGTGAACTCGCTCCACACGCTTTCACGGGTACGCAGGGACTCACCGAGATCGCCCTGGGCCAGCTTGCCGATGTAGTCCAGGTACTGGGCGTACAGGGGTTTGTTCAAACCTAGGCGTTCCATTGCCTGAGCGTGCATTTCAGGGTCAACCCTGCGTTCTCCCATCATGACTTCCACTGGGTCGCCGGGGATCATGCGAATCAACGCGAAAGTCAGCAAGGTGATGCCGAAGAACGTGGGGATCAGTAACCCCAGTCGGCGGGCAATAAAACTAAACATCGTGTGGTGTACCTCATCAGCCGGTTAGGCGTGCCCGGCATGCCTGGGTCAGCCATGCCGGGAGTTTCTTATCTACTTCACCTGGGTGGTGGCGAAGTTATTAGTGGTGAGTGGACTAATGTGGTAGCCCTCTACGTTGTTGCGCATTGCGGTGAACATTCTAGTGTGTGCCATGCTGATCCATGGCTGGTCCTGGTTAAAAATAACCTGAGCCTGTTCGTAAAGCGCTGCACGTTCGGCCGGATCGGTTTTTTCCCGGGCCTGGTCGATCAGCGTCTGGAACTTGTCATTGCACCAGCGCGCGTAGTTTTCTCCGTTCTTCGCCGCTTCACAACTGAGCATAGGCGTAAGGAAATTATCCGGGTCGCCGTTGTCGCCCGCCCATCCGGCGGAAACCATATCGTGCTCACCGTTTTTCGCGCGCTTGAGCATTTCACCCCATTCCATCACGCGGATGTCGATCTTGATGCCGACCTTGGCCAGGTCGGCCTGCATCATCTGCGCGCCAAGCATCGGGTTGGGGTTGGTCGGGCCGCCACCGTTGCGGGTGAACAGGGTGAACGTGGTGCCCTCGGGAACGCCGGCTTCCTTGAGCAGGGCGCGGGCCTTGTCCAGATCGCGAGGCGGGTTCTTCAGGTTGTGGTTGTAGCCCAGCAGGGTGTCCGGGTACGGGTTCACCGCCACTGTCGCATTGCCTTTGCCGAACAGTGCGTTGACGTAGGCCTCCTTGTCGAAGGCGATGTCGATGGCTTTGCGCACTCGCACGTCGCTCATGTACTTGTGCGTGGTGTTCATGCCGATGTACGAAACGGTCATCGCGTTCAGCTCGTCGACCTTCAGGTTCGGGTCTTTCTTGATGCTCGGGATGTCATCCGGTTTCGGATACAGCGCGATCTGGCACTCATTGGCCTTGAGTTTCTGCAGGCGCACGTTGTTGTCGGTAGCGATGGCCAGGATCAGCGCATCAGCCGGTGGTTTGCCACGGAAGTAATCCGGGTTGGCCTTGAAGCGAACCTGGGCGTCCTTGTTGTAACGCTGGAAAACGAACGGGCCGGTGCCGACAGGCTTGTTGTTCAGGTCGCCGGTCTTGTTGGCCTTGAGCAGCTGGTCGGCGTACTCGGCGGAGTAGATCGAGGAGAACGCCATGGCGATGTCGGCCAGGAACGGCGCCTCGCGACGGGTCAGGGTGAATTTGACCGTGTTGTCGTCGACCTTCTCGACGCTTTTGAGCAGTTCCTTGAAGCCCATGCTTTCAAAGTACGGGAAGCCCACGCTCGACAGTTTGTGCCATGGATGATTCGGGTCCAACTGGCGCTGGAAGCTCCAGACCACGTCGTCGGCATTCATGTCGCGGGTCGGCTTGAAGTATTCGGTGGTGTGAAACTTGACGCCTTTGCGCAGGTGAAAGGTGTAGCTCAGGCCGTCCTCGCTGATGTCCCAGGATTCGGCCAGTGCCGGAATCACATCAGTGGTGCCGGGTTTGAAGTCCACCAAACGATTGAAGATGGTCTCGGCCACCGCATCGGCGGTGACTGCAGTCGTGTACTGGACCATGTCGAAGCCTTCCGGACTGGCTTCGGTGCAGACCACCAAAGGTTTGGCCGATACGCCAACCGCAACACTCAGCAACGCAGCCGCGAGGGCCGCACGTAGGGGAAGTATTTTCATCAAGAACCCTCTGCAATCGGTTAGAAGGACAAAAGCCGAACGGCCGATTCGTCACTGAATCAGCCGTTCGACCGGTGCATTACAGGATGTTGAACGGAACCGTGGTCACGAGACGGAACTCGTTGATGCTGCCGTCATTCTGGTTTTCACTGGCACGGTGGGCGGTGTAGGTAGCGCGCACAGTGGTGGCCTTGAGCGGGCCACTCTGTACGGCGTAGGTCGCACCGATACCGTATTCATAGTGGTGTTCGCCATCCTGGGCCTGGATGCCGTCGTAACCCTTGCCGGCCACGCCGCCGTTGCCGGTGTAGTGCGTACCGTCGATGCCCCAGCCGCGAGCCTGGTAGATGTTGAATTTCAGGCCTGGCACGCCGTATTCGGCCATGTTCAAACCGTAGGCGACCTGGAAGGATTTCTCGTTCGGGCCGTTGAAGTCCGAGAGCAGGGAGTTGGCCAGGTAGATGCCGTTGGTTTCGTGCAGGTAGTCGAAGTACTCGTTACCGTTCACTTGCTGGTAGGAGAGTGTCAGGGTGTGGGCCAGGTGGGTCAGGCCGAACGACAGGGAGTAGGTGTCGTTGTCGATGTCGCCGATCAGGGCCTTGCCGGTGTCCTGAGTCTTGTAGTAGTTCAGGCCGGTGGTCAGGCTCAGCACCTGGCTGTCACCGAGTACGTGGGTGGCGCCGAAGTAGTACTGGTTCCAGATGTCTTCAGCCTGGGTCGCCCAAAGGCTGGTGGTCAGGCTGGCGAGTGGGGTGTAGGTGATGCCGGCGGTGTTGACGTGATCGGTTTCAACGATGCCGTTGGCGTATTCAGTGCGGAATTTGCTCAGGCTTTCTTCGGTACGCGGTGAGTTGCGATCGAAAGTGGCCAGGTCGAAGGCCAGGTTGTTCAGCTCTTCGCTGTGAAGCGCCACACCCTGGAAGCTCGAAGGCAGCGCACGGTTGCCGATGACGTCGACCTGCGGGCTGCTGAAGTTCATGCGGCCGGCGGTCAGGGTGCTGTTGGACACACGGGCCTTGACGTTGGCCAGACCCAGTTTGCTCCACTGGCCCTGGGCGTCACCGCCTTCTTTGGTCAGCGTACGGTTGTTGCCGGCGCCTGGACGAGTGCCGGGTGCGCCGCCATTGTTGGATGCCAGATCCTTGCGGTCCTGATCCAGGGCGATGGCGTTGTAGGCCGCCACTTCAGTGCTGAAACCAACGGTGCCTTCGGTGAAGCCCGAGTTGTACTTGACGATGGTGCCCTGGACCCAGTTGATCCGGCGATCAGTCGGGGTCGACACGCCGTCTTTCTTGTAGGAAAACTTGGCGCCGCGCTTGAGTTGTTCGTTGGCGTACCAGTTACGGGTAGTGCCGCTGATCGACTGCCCCTCGATGAAGCCGGTCGCTTCGCTCTGGGCGCTTTTATCTTTGACGGTAACCGGGGTGAATTCCTGGCTCTGGGTTTCTGCGTACGCCGTGGCGGTTATGCTGCTGATGGCCAAGGCCAATAACGCGGTGCTACTCAGTTTCATGGTGAAGCTCCTCACTTTCTTTTTGTATTCCGGTCTCTTCTTGTGATCCGGCTTTTTGGTTTAGAACTCATGCATGGCACTGCAAACGTTTGCTATTGGCCAAATTGGCGAATTACGGCAATACGCTTGCATGGGGGCGAAAAATTCGCCCCCCGGCATTTCTGACAAAACGGTTATTTTTCCAGGCTGACACCCGAGAACACGTTGCGACCGAACGGGCTCACCTTGAACCCTTCGATTTTGGCACTCAACGGCTGGTTGACCGTCGAGTGAGCGACCGGCGTGATCGGCACTTGCTGCTTGAGCAACTGCTGCGCCTGTTTGTAGAGCACGGTGCGCTGGTCGCGGTCGGTGACGACCTTGGCCTGCTTGATCAGCTTGTCGTAAGCCGGATCACACCACATGGAGTAGTTGTTGCCGCCAATGGCATCGCAGCTGTACAGCGTGCCCAGCCAGTTGTCCGGGTCCCCGTTGTCCCCGGTCCAGCCGATCAGGCTCACATCATGCTCGCCATTCTTGGTGCGCTTGATGTACTCGCCCCATTCGTAGCTGACGATCTTGACCTTGAGGCCGATTTTCGCCCAGTCGGCCTGGAGCATCTCGGCCATCAACTTGGCGTTGGGGTTGTACGGACGCTGAACCGGCATGGCCCAGAGGGTGATTTCGGTGCCTTCCTTGACGCCGGCGGCCTTGAGCAATTCCCGGGCTTTTTCCGGGTTGTAGGCGGCATCCTTGATGGTCTCGTCGTAGGACCATTGGGTTGGCGGCATGGCATTGACCGCCAATTGGCCCGCGCCCTGGTAAACGGCGTTGAGAATGCCTTGCTTGTTCACCGCCATGTCCAGCGCCTGGCGCACTTCGAGCTGGTCGAATGGTTTGTGGCGCACGTTGTAGGCTATGTAGCCAAGGTTAAAGCCGGGCTTTTCGATGAGCTTCAGGGCCGGGTCGCTTTTCAACGCGGTCACGTCGGCAGGGCGCGGATGCAGGGTGATCTGGCACTCGTTGGCCTTGAGCTTCTGTACGCGTACCGACGCGTCGGTGTTGATGGCGAAAATCAGGTTGTCGAGCTTGACCCGGCTCGGGTCCCAGTACTGCTTGTTGCCGGTGTAGCGGATGTTCGAGTCTTTCTGGTAGCTCTTGAACACGAATGGCCCGGTGCCGATCGGTTTCTGGTTGATGTCGCTCGGCTTGCCCTCGGCCAGCAGTTTGTCGGCGTATTCGGCGGACAGGATGGCGGCGAAGCTCATGGCGATATTCTGGATGAACGCGGCATCGACGCTGTTGAGCGTCATGACCACGGTCAATGGCCCGGTTTTTTCGACCTTGGCGATGTTCTTGTTCAGGCTCATGCCGTTGAAGTACGGAAACTCGGTCGGATAAGCCTTGCGGAATGGTTGTTGCGGATCGAGCATGCGATTGAAGGTGAAGAGCACGTCGTCGGCGTTGAAGTCACGGGTCGGGGTGAAGTATTTGGTTGTGTGAAACTTCACGCCTTCGCGCAGGTGGAAGGTGTACTTGAGGCCGTCCTCGGAAATATCCCAGCTGGTAGCCAGGCCCGGTACGACGTTGGTCGCGCCTTTTTCAAACTCTGCCAGGCGGTTGTATAGCGGCTCGGCGGCATCATTATCGGTCGCCGTGGTGTACTGCGCCGTGTCGAAACCGGCGGGGCTGCCTTCGGAGCAGAATACCAGGCTGTTGCTCGCGGCCTGGCTGATGGAGGCGGTGGCCAACAGGCCGGTGCCCAGCAATGCGGATAAAATCAAGGTATGGCGCATAACGCTCCCTTTTTCTCTAAGTGATTGGCAATGAGCCGTCATCCCATCCCTGGACGTAGCGGCATCACTGATCTCAAGCCATACGCGCGGCAATGACCGATGACCCACGCAGTCGCTGGTCAGACCCCGACGGTATGAGTCGTGGGTCCGGCAGTAAATGCGAAAGGTCCTAAAGTCTTGTAGGAAATAGAAACATCGCTAACCCGGTGCCTGTAGCCAGTTGCGGATTGGGATGTAGGCAAATTCCTGCTTTATCGGCAGATATGCAACGGCGACGTCAAAAACGTCGCCGTTGCATAACCTTATTTGCTGACGCTGACGCCGTAGAAGGAGTTCAAGCCAAACGGGCTGATCTTGAAGTCCTGCACGTTGTCGCGCATAGGCTGGAACACCGTCGAGTGAGCGATAGGTGTCATTGGAACTGCATCTTTGAGGACGTGTTGCGCCTGCTTGTACAGTTCGGTGCGCTTGGCCTGGTCGGTTGTGCGCTTGGCTTCCTTGACGATGCCGTCAAATTTCTTGTCGCACCATTTGGAGAAGTTATTGCCTTCCAGCGAGTCGCAGCCGAACAGCACGTTGAGCCAGTTGTCCGGGTCACCATTGTCACCGCTCCAGCCGATGATCATCGCCTGGTTCTCGCCACCCTTGGAGCGCTTGATGTACTCGCCCCATTCGTAGCTGACAATTTTCACTTTGAGACCGATTTTGGCCCAGTCGGACTGCAGCATTTCAGCCATCAGTTTGGCGTTCGGGTTGTACGGACGCTGCACCGGCATCGCCCACAGAACGATTTCGGTGCCTTCCTTGACGCCAGCTTCCTTGAGCAGCTCTTTGGCTTTCTCAGGGTCGTACTTGGCATCCTTGATGGTGGTGTCGTAGGACCACTGGGTCGGCGGCATGGCGTTTACGGCCAGTTGGCCCGCGCCCTGGTAAACCGAGTCGATGATCTGCTGTTTATTGACGGCCATGTCCAGTGCCTGACGCACTTTCAGCTGGGCCAGCGGGTTCGCCTCGTTGCTGCCCTTGACCTTGTCCATCACGTTATAGGCGATGTAACCCAGGTTGAAACCAGCCTGGTCAGGCACTTTCAGGGCCTTGTCTTCTTTCAGCGCCTTCAGGTCAGCCGGACGCGGGAACAGAGTGATCTGGCACTCGTTCTTCTTCAGCTTCTGTATACGTACCGACGGGTCGGTGGTGATGGCGAAGATCAGGTTGTCGATCTTCACGTCTTCAGGCTTCCAGTAGTCCTTGTTCCCGGTGTAGCGGATGTTGGAGTCTTTCTGGTAGCTCTTGAACACGAACGGACCAGTGCCAACCGGCTTCTGGTTGATGTCGGCGGCCTTGCCTTCTTTCAGCAGCTGGGCTGCGTACTCGGCGGACTGCACCGAAGCGAAGCTCATGGCCATGTTCTGGATGAACGCGGCATCAACTTCCTTGAGGGTGAACTTGACGGTTTTGTCGTCGACTTTATCGATCTTGGTGATGTTGGTGTCCATCCCCATGTCGGTGAAGTACGGGAATTCGGTCGGGTACACCTTACGGAACGGATCATCCTTGTTGATCATTCGATTGAAGGTGAACAACACGTCGTCGGCGTTGAACTCACGAGTCGGCTTGAAGTACGAGGTGGTGTGGAACTTGACGCCTTCGCGCAGGTGGAAGGTGTACGTCAACCCGTCCGGGGAAATGTCCCAGCTGGTGGCCAGACCAGGAACCACGGCGGTGCCGCCGCGCTCGAACTGGGTCAAGCGGTTGAACATGGTTTCTGCAGAGGCGTCGAAGTCGGTTCCGGTGGTGTATTGACCTGGATCGAAACCGGCCGGGCTCCCTTCGGAGCAGAACACCAGGTTAGTCGCAGCTTGAGCGAAAGGTGCGCTGGCCAATAGGCTGGCGCCGACTAAAAACGGAATGACCGCGTGTTTAAGCATGGTGGCCTCAGATTGTTGTCATTTTTCGAATTAGAGGACGACCTCGTGAGTCGTGCCTGCGGATACTTATGCAGGGGCCATACCCAATGCAAGATCCAGAGTGACTACAAGCCTTAAACGGTGGCACGAACGTACCTTAATGTCGCATATGTATAATTTTTGACGCATTTGAACGTTTGCGCGACGTTTTTGCGGTGCAACTCGCGCACTTTTGTCGTGCGTCGCACCCAACGGGATGCTCCCGGTTGGGGCGGGTGTTACTTATTTATACCCTTGGCACTGGGGTGGGTATGGCACAAGTGCGGCTGGTTATTGTTGCACCCGGGTTGCGCAGACAAGTCCGAGTGATACCGGGTACAACCACTGGCTTTGCCAGTACACCTATTCATTTATAGCTCACGGGAAAACCGCTGCAAAAAAAACGGCGATCATTTTCGATGATCGCCGTTTGGGTATTCGAGTCAGCGAATCAAGGCATCAGCACTTCAATAGAGCCGTCTGCGGTCATGCTGACCTGACTGGTACCGGCTTCAACTTCCGGAGTGACCGGTGCGGTATCCATGGCGGCGGCTTTCATCATCATCGGCCCGCGCATATAGGGTTGTGGATAACCGTTGCTGTTGAGGTTCAGGTTGACGATTTTGTAGCTCTTGCCGCCCAAGGCATCGGTGGCCAGTTGAGCACGGGCCTTGAAGGCGCTTACGGCCTCTTTGAGCAGGGCGTCTTCGCTGGCCTTGCGGGTCGGCGTCGCGATGGCGAAGTCCATGCCGCCCATTTTCAGATCGGTGAGCAGTTCGCCGGTCAGTTTCGACAGCGCGGCGAAGTCCGCACTTTCCAGGCGCAGTTCGGCGCGTTCACGCCAGCCGGTGATCTTCTGACCCTTGGTGTCGTAGATCGGGTAGCTGTTGCGGCTGCCCTGGCGCAGCGTGATGTCTTTGACTTGCTTGGCCTGGGCCAGCGCCTTGTTCATGGTGGTGCTGACGTCGGCGGCGAGTTTGGCCGGGTCGCTGTTCTGTTCTTCGGTGTAGAGGGTCACGATCATCAGGTCGCGGGCCACTTCCTGACTGACTTCGGCGCGCAGGGAAATCTGGTTGTAATGAAGCTCGTCGGCCGCCAGGGCCGGGAGGCTGGCGAGGGTGCCAACGCCCAGGGCGAGGAGGGCGGCGCTGCGGCGGAATGTGTACATGAAGGCTCCTTGAAAGGTGCGCAGGGGTATGGTCCGGGCCTGCGTGAAATCATCAGACTCTAGCTTTGATGGTCGGGTTCGCATAGTTACAACTTCTATACAGATGTAACTCAGGTGGCCCTGTGTGGAAGGGGGCTGCTGTGGAAGGGGGCTGCTGTGGCGAGGGGGCTTGCAGTGGCGAGGGGGCTTGCTGTGGCGAGGGGGCTTGCCCCCGTTGGACTGCGAAGCAGTCCCCCCCCAACCCTGCCGCCGCATTTTATCTGCCGTACCAGGTGAGGCAATCCACGACTGCTTCGCAGCCGAACGGGGGCAAGCCCCCTCGCCACAGTTGTCATCGCCCGGGAAATCATGGGTAGCACTGTGGCCGTTTGCCGCACTTTTGCCTGCCAGCCCCCGCGCTTGGTTATACTCCCAGCGATCCGCCTGGAGCGCTCATCAGGAGAGCTCATGCTCGCCCCCGTTCAAATCACCTCCGCCACTCGCCAGAACCTCTGGCGGCTGACCTTCATCCGCACGTTGGTGCTGGCCGCTCAGGCCGGTTCCGTGGGGCTGGCCTACTGGCTTGAGTTGTTGCCGCTGCCCTGGTTTCAACTGGCCGCTACCCTTGCTTGCTCAATGCTGCTGTGCGCGTTCACGGCAATTCGCCTGCGCACCTCGTGGCCAGTGACCGAGCTTGAATACGCCGTACAACTGGCCTGCGATCTGTTTATCCACAGCGCCTTGCTGTACTTCTCCGGTGGTTCGACCAATCCCTTCGTCTCTTATTACCTGGTGCCGCTGACCATCGCCGCGGTGACGCTGCCGTGGCGCTATTCGGTGATCCTGTCGGGCATCGCGTTGACGATGTACACCCTGCTGCTGGCGCGGTTCTATCCACTGCAAACCTTTCCCATTGCCCGGGAAAACCTGCAGGTGTACGGCATGTGGCTGAGCTTCGCCCTCGCCGCAGCGGTGATCACCTTCTTCGCCGCACGCATGGCCGAGGAGTTGCGTCGCCAGGAGGAACTGCGCGCCATACGTCGTGAAGAAGGCCTGCGTGATCAGCAGTTGCTGGCGGTCGCAACCCAGGCGGCCGGTGCCGCTCATGAATTGGGCACGCCGTTGGCAACCATGAGCGTACTGCTCAAGGAAATGCGCCAGGACCATCACGACCCGATGTTGCAGGACGACCTCAGTGTGCTGCAGGATCAGGTCAAGCTATGCAAGGAAACCTTGCAGCATCTGGTGCGCGCCGCCGAGGCCAACCGGCGTCTTGCCGTGGAAATGCAAGACGTTACCGATTGGCTCGACGAGGCATTGAATCGCTGGCACCTGATGCGCCCCGAAGCCAGCTATCGCTTCCAGCGACTCGGCCAGGGCGCCGTTCCACGCATGGCGCCGCCGCCGGACCTGACCCAGGCCTTGTTAAACTTGCTCAATAACGCCGCCGATGCGTGTCCCGAGGGGCTGCAAGTGACGCTGGACTGGGACGCGGAAAACCTGACCATCAGCATTCGCGACCATGGCGCCGGTGTGCCATTGGCCATTGCCGAGCAAATCGGCAAGCCGTTTTTTACCACCAAGGGCAAAGGTTTCGGCCTGGGCCTGTTTTTGAGCAAGGCCAGCGTGACTCGCGCTGGCGGCTCAGTAAAACTCTACAGTCATGAGGAAGGCGGTACGCTCACCGAGCTGCGCCTGCCCCGTGTCGCCCGAGGAGACGAACATGAGTGACGATATCCAGGTTGAAGGCGAAGAACTGCCGCACTTGCTGCTGGTCGATGACGACGCCACGTTCACCCGCGTCATGGCCCGTGCCATGGCTCGCCGTGGGTTTCGTGTCAGTACGGCCGGCTCTGCCGAAGAAGGGCTGGAACTGGCCAAGGCCGATCTGCCGGACTACGCTGCGCTGGACCTGAAAATGGATGGCGATTCCGGCCTGGTGCTGCTGCCCAAGTTGCTGGAAATGGATCCGGAAATGCGCGTGGTGATTCTCACCGGCTATTCCAGCATTGCCACCGCTGTTGAAGCGATCAAGCGCGGCGCCTGCAACTACCTGTGCAAACCGGCCGATGCCGACGACGTGCTGGCAGCGCTGCTGTCCGAACACGCCGACCTCGACAGCCTGGTGCCGGAAAACCCGATGTCCGTGGACCGCCTGCAGTGGGAGCACATTCAGCGCGTTCTGACCGAACACGAAGGCAACATCTCCGCCACCGCCCGCGCCCTGGGCATGCATCGGCGCACCTTGCAGCGCAAATTGCAGAAGCGTCCCGTTCGCCGCTGAACCTGCGCTGAACGAATGCCGGCCGCTGCTCGCGACAAACCGAACCGATCATCTATGATCGGTTCGTGCGTGTACTTTTCTCTATCGAGCCTTTTCCATGAATCAGAACGCTGAGTACTCCGCGGTCAACGATGCTGTGCGCGGGCAGTTTTTTCGCAAAGTGTGGGCGATGATCACGCCTTACTGGCGAAGTGAAGAAAAGGGCAAGGCCTGGACCTTGCTGATCGCTGTGATTGCGCTGTCGCTGATCAGCGTGGGGATCTCGGTGTGGTTCAACACCTGGTACAAGGATTTCTACAACGCCCTGCAGCAAAAAGACGAGGCGGCCTTCTGGCGGCTTATTCTGTATTTCTGCGGGATTGCCGCGGTGGCGATTGTCGGTGCGGTGTACCGGCTCTACCTGACGCAGATGCTGACAATCCGCTGGCGGGCGTGGCTCACCGAAAAACACTTCACTCGCTGGCTCGACGACAAGAATTACTACCGGCTGGAGCAGGGCGGTTACACCGATAACCCCGATCAGCGGATTTCCGAAGATCTCAATAATTTCACCTCCGATACCTTGAGCCTGGGCATTGGCCTGCTGCGCAACGTCGTCAGCCTCGTGTCGTTCTCGATCATCCTCTGGGGTGTGTCGGGGAGCATCGAAGTGTTCGGTGTGACCATTCCCGGCTACATGTTCTGGTGCGTACTGGTTTACGCGGTGCTGGGCAGTTGGCTGACGCATTTGATCGGTCGTCGCTTGATCGGCCTGAACAACCGGCAACAACGTTTCGAAGCCGACCTGCGTTTCTCCCTGGTGCGGGTCCGCGAGAATGCCGAAAGCATCGCGTTGTACAACGGCGAGCCGAACGAGAATCGCCGATTGAGCAGCCGCTTCGGCATGGTCTGGCATAATTTCTGGGACATCATGAAAGTGTCCAAGCGTCTCACCTTCTTCACTTCCGGTTACGAACAGGCCGCAGTCATTTTTCCTTTCATGGTTGCTGCGCCACGCTACCTCGCCGGCAAGATCGAGCTCGGTGAACTGATGCAAATCAGCTCGGCGTTCGGCAATGTCCAGGACAGTTTCAGCTGGTTTATCACTGCCTACCAGAACCTCGCCTCGTGGCGTGCCACCTGCGATCGTCTGCTCAGCTTCCGTCAGGCCATGACCGACAACGAGCAGCGTGCACCGGCCATCGACGTGCAAAACACTGGCTCGGTGTTGAAGGTGCATGACTTGGGTCTTGATCTGGCTGACGGTCGTCACTTGCTGACCAGCGCCGACATGACCGTGCAAGAGGGCGAGCGCGTCATGCTCAGCGGCCGTTCCGGCAGCGGCAAGTCCACCTTGCTGCGGGCGATGGGGCATCTTTGGCCGACGGGGCACGGAAGCATTCGATTACCGGCGGCGCGCTACCTGTTCCTGCCGCAAAAACCCTATCTGCCCATTGGCACACTGCGAGAGGCACTGAGTTATCCACAGCCTGGCGAAACCTACCCGCAAGAACGTTACGTCCAAGTGCTGGAAACCTGCCGTTTGCCGCATCTGGTGGCACGCCTGGATGAAGCTAACCACTGGCAGCGCATGCTGTCGCCGGGTGAGCAGCAACGCCTGGCCTTTGCCCGGGCTCTGCTGTACGCGCCGCAGTGGCTATACATGGATGAAGCGACGTCGGCGATGGATGAAGAAGACGAGGCTTCGCTGTATCAGGCTCTGATTGATGAGTTGCCGGGGCTGAGTATTGTCAGCGTTGGCCATCGCAGCAGCCTCAAGCGTTTCCATCCAAGGCACATCCGCATCGAGAATGGCCATCTGGTGGATCAGGCAGTGACTGCGTAGCCACTCTTGTTCGCGATTTGTGGCGATGCGGCGTTCCCACAAGCCCCCTCACCACAAAGCCAGCTCCTGCAAGGGAGGGTGGTGATCGTACAACCCGCTTGAGCTATGATGCACTTTCAGCCGATTCTTTCGAGACAGATGTTCACCATGGAAAACCCGAACGCCGTACCACGCCTCCCTCGCAAGCGCCGCAGCCTCGCTCAGGAACTGGTGACGGTGCTGTCCGAGCAGATCCGCGACGGGCAGCTCAAACGTGGCGACAAATTGCCCACCGAATCGGCGATCATGGATTCCCATGGCGTCAGCCGGACGGTCGTGCGCGAAGCGATATCCCGTTTGCAGGCGGCCGGGCAGGTGGAAACCCGCCATGGCATCGGCACCTTCGTGCTCGACACTCCGAGCCCGAGCGGTTTCCGTATCGACCCGGCGACAGTGGTCACCTTGCGCGATGTGCTGGCGATTCTCGAGCTGCGTATCAGCCTCGAAGTGGAGTCGGCAGGTCTGGCAGCGCAGCGCCGCAGCCCCGAGCAGCTGGCGTTGATGCGCGCGGCACTGGACGCGCTGAATGAAAGCGTTTCCCACGCCAGCGATGCCGTGGCTTCGGACTTCCAGTTCCACCTGCAAATTGCCCTGGCGACCGGCAACCGCTACTTCACCGACATCATGACCCACCTGGGCACCAGCATCATCCCGCGCACCCGCCTCAACTCTGCGCGACTGGCCCATGACGACCAGCAGCACTACATGAATCGCCTGAGCCGTGAGCACGAAGAGATCTACGACGCGATTGCCCGCCAAGACTCCGATGCTGCGCGTGCAGCCATGCGCCTGCACCTGACCAACAGCCGCGAGCGGCTGCGCCAAGCCCACGAAGAGGCTGAGGCGCAGCGCGGCTGATGCCAAAAAAGGGTCTGGCGGGGCGTCAGGGTTCGATCCGCACCTCAAGCTGAGCCGAGCTGATTGCCAAGTCCGACTCTCCGCTGGTTTGGTAGCTCAGGCTCACTGACCGGTTCAGGTACTTCTCCAGCTCTTTCTTGGGGATTGGTACGCTCAGGTTCCTCACTCTTTCAATGTCTTCAGTTTCTTCGTTCCATTGTCCCACCTGAACCCTGGCGCTGCGCCAGTCCGGGGTTTCTTGACTTTCCCCCAGTATCGCAAAGACATCATTCATCGTTGGTATGTCAGCTTCATTCGGGATGCTGAGATCCACTGGATCCTTTAGTTTCGACAGCGATACAACATCGGTGAATCCTTTGATACTGGGGGCGGGAAGTGCCATGAGATGTCTCCTTTAGCGACGATTGAGCCGTAGTGTTTGCGGTTCACCAGAGCGTTATCGCGCCACATGGCCTTCGTCGAAACTGTAAGAAATAACAGTTTCGACGAGTGGTGCTGGGTGCCTCGATCTCTCCTCAGGGCCTGGAGCTACTGCTCTTAGGACAACGTATGTCCTGTGTAGGCTTGCGTCGAAGCAGCAGCCTCTCTCACGCCAACAGCATCCCCCGCGCAGCGGTCGGTCGACGGCCCCTTGTCCAAAATTTTCACCCCTGCCGATGAAATGCAGTTGACGGTTATTTTTTAAGTTGTACGATGACCTACAACTTCGGCGCAGGCTGAACGGTTTTCTCACACATAACGTCGCAACCCAGGGTGTTCGAATAATGAATCCACAAGAACTGAAGTCCATCCTCTCTTCCGGTCTGCTGTCTTTCCCGGTCACCGATTTCAATGCCCAGGGCGACTTCAATCGCGCGGGTTACATCAAGCGTCTCGAATGGCTGGCCCCATACGGCGCCTCGGCTCTGTTCGCCGCAGGCGGCACCGGTGAGTTCTTCTCTCTGGCGGCCAGCGAATATTCGGAAATCATCAAGACTGCGGTCGACACCTGCGCGACCAGCGTGCCGATTCTGGCCGGCGTTGGCGGTTCTACTCGCCAGGCCATCGAATATGCACAGGAAGCCGAGCGCCTGGGCGCCAAAGGCCTGTTGCTGCTGCCGCACTACCTGACCGAAGCCAGCCAGGACGGCGTTGCCGCCCACGTTGAAGCGGTGTGCAAGTCGGTCAGCATCGGCGTCGTGGTCTACAACCGTAACGTCTGCCGCCTGACCGCGCCGCTGCTGGAACGCCTGGCCGAGCGCTGCCCGAACCTGATCGGCTACAAGGATGGCCTGGGCGATATCGAATTGATGGTGTCGATCCGCCGCCGCCTCGGTGATCGCTTCAGCTACCTGGGTGGCCTGCCGACCGCCGAAGTCTACGCCGCTGCCTACAAGGCTTTGGGCGTACCGGTCTACTCCTCGGCGGTGTTCAACTTCATCCCGAAAACCGCGATGGATTTCTACCACGCCATCGCTCGTGAAGATCACGCCACCGTCGGCAAGATCATCGACGACTTCTTCCTGCCGTACCTGGACATCCGTAACCGCAAGGCCGGCTACGCCGTGAGCATCGTCAAGGCCGGGGCAAAAATTGCCGGCTATGACGCCGGTCCCGTGCGTGCGCCGCTGACCGATCTGACCGGCGAAGAGTACGAAATGCTCGCCGCGCTGATCGACAAGCAGGGTGCGCAGTAATACATCCGATTTAGTAAGGCCGCTGAGCAATCAGCGGCCTTTTGCGTGAGGAGATATTAAAGTGGCAGATGCAAAGCGTTTCGATAACTACATCAATGGGGAATGGGTTGCCGGTGGCGATTATTCGGCCAACATCAACCCGTCCGAACTGACCGACACCATCGGCGATTACGCCAAGGCCGACCTGGCTCAGGTCAACGCCGCCATCGATGCTGCCCGTGCCGCATTCCCGGCCTGGTCCACTTCCGGCATTCAGGCCCGTCACGATTCCCTGGATAAAGTCGGCACCGAAATCCTCGCCCGTCGCGAAGAACTCGGCACCCTGTTGGCCCGGGAAGAGGGCAAGACCCTGCCTGAAGCCATCGGCGAAGTGACCCGCGCCGGCAACATCTTCAAGTTCTTCGCCGGCGAATGCCTGCGCCTGTCCGGCGACTATCTGCCGTCGGTGCGTCCGGGCGTCAACGTTGAAGTCACCCGCGAAGCCCTTGGCGTGGTCGGTCTGATCACCCCGTGGAACTTCCCGATTGCCATCCCGTCGTGGAAAATCGCCCCGGCCCTGGCCTACGGCAACTGCGTCGTGCTGAAACCTGCTGACCTGGTACCGGGTTGCGCCTGGGCCCTGGCCGAAATCATCTCCCGCGCCGGCTTCCCGGCCGGTGTGTTCAACCTGGTGATGGGCAGCGGTCGCGTGGTTGGCGATGCACTGGTCCATAGCCCGAAAGTCGACGGCATCAGCTTCACCGGTTCCGTGGGTGTTGGTCGTCAGATTGCTGTCAGCTGCGTGTCGCGTCAGGCCAAAGTTCAGCTGGAAATGGGCGGCAAGAACCCGCAGATCATTCTCGACGACGCCGACCTCAAGCAAGCCGTCGAACTGTCGGTACAGAGCGCGTTCTACTCCACCGGCCAGCGTTGCACCGCATCGAGCCGCTTCATCGTCACCGCCGGGATTCACGACAAATTCGTCGAAGCCATGGCCGAGCGCATGAAGTCGATCAAGGTCGGCCACGCGTTGAAATCCGGCACGGACATCGGTCCTGTGGTATCGCAAGCCCAGCTTGAGCAGGACATGAAGTACATCGACATCGGCCAGTCCGAAGGTGCACGTCTGGTCAGCGGCGGCGGTCTGGTGACCTGCGACACCGAGGGCTACTTCCTCGCGCCAACGCTGTTTGCCGACAGCGAAGCGTCGATGCGCATCAGCCGCGAAGAGATCTTCGGCCCGGTGGCCAATATTGTCCGTGTCGCCGATTACGAAGCCGCACTGGCCATGGCCAACGACACCGAGTTCGGTCTGTCGGCGGGTATCGCCACCACTTCGTTGAAGTACGCCAACCACTTCAAACGCCACTCCCAGGCCGGGATGGTGATGGTCAACCTGCCGACGGCCGGCGTGGATTACCACGTTCCGTTCGGGGGGCGTAAAGGTTCATCCTATGGATCACGTGAGCAAGGTCGCTATGCGCAAGAGTTCTACACGGTCGTGAAAACCAGCTACATCGGTTCGTAAACGCAAAACCCTGTAGGAGCGAGCGTGCTCGCGATGGTCTTGAGGTCGCGGCGGTAAACCTGATGCCCCGCGTCATCGTTGACGACCATCTCGAGCAGGCCCGCTCCTACAGGGAGCAGTAACAGATTCACCCGCGCATAAAAATAATTTGTGGGAGTACATCTACATGCAATCGACCAAGCCGACTCACGTCCGCTATTTGATCCTGCTCATGCTTTTTCTGGTGACCACGATCAACTACGCCGACCGGGCTACCATCGCAATCGCTGGCTCCAGCCTGCAAAAAGATCTCGGCATCGACGCCGTTACCCTCGGCTACATCTTCTCCGCATTCGGTTGGGCCTACGTGGCCGGGCAAATCCCCGGCGGCTGGCTGCTGGACCGATTCGGTTCGAAAAAAATCTATGCGCTGAGCATTTTCACCTGGTCACTCTTCACCGTGTTGCAGGGCTATGTCGGTGAGTTCGGCATGTCCACAGCGGTGGTCGCACTGTTCATGCTGCGCTTCCTCGTGGGCCTGGCCGAAGCGCCATCCTTTCCCGGTAACGCACGTATAGTCGCGGCCTGGTTCCCGACCGCTGAACGCGGCACCGCCTCGGCGATCTTCAACTCCGCGCAATACTTTGCCACTGTATTGTTCGCACCGTTGATGGGCTGGATCGTCTACAGCTTCGGCTGGCAGCACGTGTTCATCGTCATGGGCGTGATCGGCATCATCTTCTCGGGGATCTGGCTGAAGGTGATCTACAGCCCGCGTCAGCACCCGATGATCAACGAGGCCGAGTTCAAGCACATTGCTGACAACGGCGGCATGGTCGACATGGACCAGGACAAGGGCAAAGGCAAAAAGGGCGACGGTCCGAAGTGGGACTACATCCGCCAGTTGCTGACCAACCGCATGATGCTCGGCGTGTATCTGGGCCAGTACTGCATCAACGGTATCACTTACTTCTTCCTGACCTGGTTCCCGGTGTACTTGGTACAGGAACGCGGCATGACCATCCTCAAGGCCGGTTTCATCGCCTCTTTACCAGCGATCTGCGGCTTCATCGGCGGTGTACTCGGCGGGGTGATTTCCGATTACCTGCTGCGTAAAGGCCATTCCCTGACTTTCGCCCGCAAGGCGCCGATCATCGCTGGCCTGCTGGTTTCCAGCAGCATCGTGGCGTGCAACTACGTGGACGTTGAATGGATGGTTGTCGGCTTCATGGCCCTGGCATTCTTCGGCAAAGGCGTGGGCGCATTGGGCTGGGCGGTGGTGTCCGACACCTCGCCGAAGCAAATCGCCGGTCTCAGCGGTGGCTTGTTCAATACCTTCGGCAACATTGCTTCGATCACCACACCAATCGTGATCGGCTACATCATCAGCTCCACCGGTTCGTTCAAATGGGCGCTGGTGTTTGTTGGTTGCAACGCACTGGTCGCGGTGTTCAGCTACCTGGTGATCGTGGGTCCGATCAAGCGTGTGGTGCTCAAAGAGCCACCTGCGAACGGTACTGAAGCCCCTGGCAAATTGTCTCAAGCGCATTCCTGAGGAGCGGCGTCATGCAGTTGATTGAACATTCCGATTCGCCGCGCTACATCCGTCTGCACGAGCGGGACAACGTGGTGATCGTGGTCAATGATCAGGGCGTACCGGCCGGCACCGAGTTTGCCGATGGCCTGGTTACCGTGGACTTCGTGCCCCAGAGCCACAAGGTCACTCTGGAAGACATTCCCGAGGGTGGCCAGGTGATACGTTACGGCCAGGTCATTGGCTACGCTCTGCAGCCGATTCCCCGTGGCAGTTGGGTCAAGGAAGATCAACTGCGCATGCCGACCGCGCCACCGCTGGACAGCCTGCCGCTGTCCACCGAAGTGCCGGCCGCGCAGGCACCGCTGGAAGGGTTTACTTTCGAGGGTTATCGCAACGTCGACGGCACCGTCGGCACGCGCAACATCCTTGGTATCACCACCACGGTTCAGTGCGTAACGGGTGTGCTCGACCATGCGGTAAAACGCATCAAGGACGAGTTGCTGCCCAAGTATCCGCACGTCGATGACGTGGTGGCGCTGACCCACAGCTACGGCTGTGGTGTGGCAATCACCGCCACCGATGCGTACATCCCGATCCGTACCGTGCGCAACCTGGCACGCAACCCGAACCTGGGCGGTGAAGCCCTGGTGATCAGCCTGGGCTGCGAGAAATTGCAGGCCGGGCAGGTGATGCACGAGAACGACAGTTCGGTGGATCTCAGCGAGCCATGGCTGTACCGCTTGCAGGATTCCAGCCACGGTTTCAGCGAAATGATCGAGCAGATCATGGAACTGGCCGAGACCCGTTTGAAGAAGCTCGATCAGCGTCGCCGGGAAACCGTGCCGGCGTCCGAGCTGATTCTCGGTATGCAGTGCGGCGGCAGCGATGCGTTCTCCGGAATTACCGCCAACCCGGCGCTCGGTTATGCCTCCGATCTGCTGCTGCGGGCTGGCGCGACAGTGATGTTTTCCGAAGTCACCGAAGTGCGCGATGCGATTTACCTGCTGACCTCCCGCGCTCAAACCGAGGAGGTTGCCCGGGAACTGGTGCGGGAAATGGACTGGTACGACCGTTACCTGGCCAAGGGTGAGGCCGATCGCAGCGCCAACACCACGCCGGGCAACAAGAAGGGCGGGTTGTCGAACATTGTCGAGAAGTCCCTGGGCTCGATCGTCAAGTCCGGCAGCAGCGCTATCACGGGGGTTCTCGGCCCTGGCGAGCGATTCAAGGAAAAAGGCCTGATCTTTTGTGCGACCCCGGCCAGCGACTTTGTCTGCGGTACGTTGCAACTGGCGGCGGGGATGAACCTGCATGTGTTCACCACGGGGCGCGGTACGCCTTATGGACTGGCCATGGCGCCGGTGGTGAAAGTGTCGACCCGGACCGAACTGGCGCAGCGCTGGCCTGATCTGATTGATATCGACGCCGGGCGCATTGCCACCGGGCGCGCATCCATCGAAGAGCTTGGCTGGGAGCTGTTTCACTACTACCTGGATGTGGCCAGCGGCAAGCAGCAGACCTGGGCTGAAAAGCACAAGTTGCATAACGACATCACGTTGTTCAATCCGGCGCCGATTACCTGATACCGCGTCGTCTGCTTCGCGAGCAAGCCCGCTCCCACATTCGACCGCATGTAGCCTGAGCGAATGCGATCAAATGTGGGAGCGGCCTTGCTCGCGAAGGCGATCTCCCAGACGCCGAAGTCCTTGGTGGCTTATCATTAGCCAACTAACGACACCTTCAAGGTTCCCTCCGGCATGCTGGCAATTTTCCTCGAAACCCTGAACATCACCGCCCCGGTGTTCGCCATGCTGTTTCTCGGTGTGTTGCTCAAACGCATCGACTGGATCAACGACAACTTCATCCACACCGCGTCGTCCCTGGTGTTCAACGTCACCATGCCGGCGCTGCTGTTTCTGGGCATCCTGCATGCCGACCTGCACGCCGCGCTGCAACCGGCTCTGCTGATCTACTTCTCCCTGGCGACCCTGGCGTGTTTTGCCATCGCCTGGGGCTGGGCGATCTTCAAGTGCCCGCGGGAGGATCGGGGGATTTATACCCAGGGGGCCTTTCGCGGCAACAACGGTGTGATCGGCCTGGCGCTGGCAGCGAGCATGTACGGCGACTACGGTATTTCCCTCGGGGCGATTCTCGCGGCGCTGGTGATTCTGTTCTACAACACGCTCTCGACCATCGTCCTGGCGGTATACAGCCCGGTGATCAAGTCCGATCCCTGGAGCATCTGCAAAAGTGTTTTCAGCAATCCGCTGATCATCAGCGTGATTGCCGCTGCCCCGTTCGCCTATTTCCAGATCGGCTTGCCTGGGTGGCTGGAAACGTCCGGCCAATACCTGGCGCAAACCACTTTGCCGCTGGCGCTGATCTGTATCGGCGGCACGCTGTCACTGGCGGCGCTGCGCAAAAGCGGCAAGATGGCGCTCAGTTCCAGCCTGGTGAAAATGCTCGGATTGCCGATACTGGCGACGCTGGGCGCATGGTTATGGGGCTTTCGCGGGGCGGAACTGGGGATTCTGTTCCTGTACTTCGGCAGCCCGACCGCCGCAGCCAGTTTTGTAATGGCGCGGGCGGCGGATGGCAATCATGAACTGGCGGCGGCGATTATCGTCATCACCACGTTGATGGCGGCGGTGACGACTAATATCGGGATCTTTTTGTTGCAGTGGGGTGGGTGGATCTGACTGGCAGTGTTGTGGTGTGCTCTCGGGCCTCTTCGCGGGCAAGCCCGCTCCCACAGGGTTCTTTTGTGTGAATTAAATTTCAGAACCACATAGGAACCTGTGGGAGCGGGCTTGCTCGCGAAGGCGTCAGATCAGGCAACCGGAATCCCAATGACTCACGTGGGTTGTTGGTAACTATCAATCACTTCCTGCGCCGCCCGAAACGCATCGATCGCCGCCGGCACGCCTGCATACACTGCGCAATGCAGCAGCGCCTCGCGAATCTCGTCCACGGTGCAACCGTTGTTCAGCGCACCGCGCACGTGACCTTTCAACTCTTGCGGGCATTTGAGTGCGGTCAAGGCGGCGAGGGTGATCAGGCTGCGGGTCTTCAGCGGCAGGCCTTCGCGATTCCACACGCCACCCCAGGCGTGTTCATTGACGAAATCCTGCAGCGGCTGGGTGAACTCGGTGGCATTGCCCAGTGCCCGGTCGACGAAGGCGTCGCCCATCACTTGGCGGCGGACTTCAACGCCGGGTTTTTTATGCTCGGTCATGGCGATTCCTTTTTATGGTGTTGGCGACGCCAGGCGCGCAGTGACGTGAATAGCAAAAACGCCACCAGCGCCGGCAAAACGAAAAACAGCATCAGGTGCTCAAGCTTGCCGGCCAGGGGCATGCCGGTGGTGAACGACACCACGTGCAGCCCATAGGCCATATAAAGGCCCAGAAACAGCAGGCCTTCGGCGCGGGTCACCCGATAGCCGGAATAAAATAACGGCAGGCACAGCACTGCCACGCCGAGCATCACTGGCAGGTCGAAATCCAGGGCATTGGGCGACACCGACAATGGCGACGGCGCCACGAGCGCCGTGAAACCGAGCACTCCCAGAAGATTGAACAGGTTACTGCCGATCACGTTGCCCACGGCGATATCGCGCTGACCACGTAGCGCGGCGATCAATGAAGTGGCCAGCTCGGGCAACGATGTACTGATTGCGACGATGGTCAGGCCAATGATGCGCTCCGACAACCCCAGATCGGTGGCGACCACCACTGCGGCCCCAAGCAGCAGGTGCCCGGCGTACACCAGCATCGCCAGTCCGGCAACGATCATCAGCAAGCTGCTGAACCAGGGTGCTTGCGTGTTGCGTCCCTGGCTCGATACCGGACGCGCCGAGTGCCGGGACTGGCGCAGCAACAGACCCAGATACAGCGCCAGTGCTATCAGCAGCACCACGCCGTCGGTCCGGGTCAGTTGTTCATTCCAGGCCAGTATGGACACCAGCAGGCTGGCGCCGATCATCAGTGGAATATCCAGGCGCACCAATTGCCGGGACACGCGCAAGGGAATGATCAGCGCAGACAACCCGAGCGTGACTAGGATGTTGAAAATGCTGCTGCCAATCACGCTGCCGACGGCGATGTCGGTGTTGTTGGCCAGGGTGGCTTGCAGGCTGACGGCCATCTGCGGGGCGCTGCTGCCGAGGGCGACGATGGTCAGGCCGATGATCAGCGGGCGCACATGCAAGCGTGCGGCCAGGCGTACGGCGGCGCGCACCATCAGTTCGGCGCCGGCTATCAGCAGGCATAGCCCGCTGAGCAATTCGATCACGCTGATCAGGGGTAGGTCGTCTAATCCGAAAATGGTTGTGGCTCCGTCTATCAGTCGAGGGCTTGCACACGAACCCGCGCGGTACCGCTCTTGACCATGCCCAGGCGTTCGGCGGCTTCGTGGGAAAGGTCGATCAGACGTCCACGGGTGTGCGGCCCACGATCATTGATGCGCACCACACAGGACTTGTCGTTTTTCAGATTGGTGACCTTCACCCGTGTACCGAAGGGTAGCTGGCGGTGGGCGGCGGTCATGGAATTCTTGTCAAAACGCTCGCCACTGGCGGTGCGCTTGCCTTGGTGTTTGGCGCCGTAGTACGAGGCTACGCCAGTTTTGTCGTAGCCATGCGGATCGACGGTGTCGGTGCTGGCGCAACCGGCCAGCAGCGAGAGGAGGGCGCAGGCGCCAAGCAGACGTTTCATTCAAGGTTTTCCCGAAGCTATTGTGGGACAGAGCCAATGTGGCGAGGGGGCGTGCCCCCGTTGGGTTGCCCAGCAGCCCCAATACCTGCATTCGGAGTCTATCTGACACACCGAGTTTTCAAGTATCGGGATTGCTGTGCAACCCAACGGGGGCAAGCCCCCTCGCCACAAAAGCCCGCTCCCACAGGGGGTTGGAGCCAGATTTTAGAGCTGGCTCCATTTGCATCAGCCTTCGAGCTTGCTTTTGAGCAGTTCGTTGACCTGTTGCGGGTTGGCCTTGCCTTTGGAGGCTTTCATGGCCTGGCCGACAAAGAAGCCGAACATTTTGCCGCGCTTGGCTTCATCTGCCGCGCGGTATTGTTCGACCTGCTCGGCGTTGGCCGCGAGCATTTCGTCCAGCACCGCCGAAATGGCGCCGGTGTCGGTAACCTGCTTGAGGCCGCGCTTGTCGATAATCTCGTCTGCGCTGCCTTCGCCGTTGGCCATCGCTTCAAACACGACCTTGGCGATCTTGCCGGAGATGGTGTTGTCCTTGATGCGCAACAGCATGCCGCCCAATTGCTCGGCCGAAACTGGCGACTCTTCAATGTCCAGGCCTTGCTTGTTGAGCAGGCTGCCCAACTCGACCATCACCCAGTTCGCCGCCAGCTTGGCGTCGCCGCCGATGCTCGCGACTTTCTCGAAGTAGTCGGCCTGTTCGCGGCTGGT
This sequence comes from Pseudomonas sp. GW821-FHT09H03, assembly GCF_059415945.1. NCBI lineage: Bacteria > Pseudomonadati > Pseudomonadota > Gammaproteobacteria > Pseudomonadales > Pseudomonadaceae > Pseudomonas > Pseudomonas sp. GW821-FHT09H03. The sequence goes on from NZ_JBWKOF010000008.1 coordinate 31,039, forward strand.
CGCCAGAACGCTGGCGTCGTAGACCGACAGGCCGAACTGCTCCTGGAAGCGCTCGCGCTTTTGCGGTGGCAGTTCCGGCAGGGTGGCGCGCACGTCGTCGAGGAACGAGCTTTCGATCACGACTGGCAGCAGGTCCGGGTCAGGGAAGTAACGGTAGTCGTTGGCCTCCTCTTTGCTGCGCATCGGACGGGTTTCGTCCTTGTTAGGATCGTACAGACGGGTCTGCTGGATCACTTTGCCGCCGTCTTCGATCAGCTCGATCTGACGCTGAATCTCGGAGTTGATCGCCTTCTCGATGAAACGGAACGAGTTGACGTTCTTGATCTCGCAGCGGGTGCCAAACTCGACCTGGCCTTTTGGACGGATCGACACGTTGCAGTCGCAACGCAGCGAGCCTTCGGCCATGTTGCCATCGCAAATCCCCAGGTAACGCACCAGCGCGTGGATCGCCTTGACGTAAGCCACGGCTTCCTTGGCGCTGCGCATGTCCGGCTCGGAAACGATTTCCAGCAGCGGCGTGCCGGCACGGTTCAGATCGATGCCGCTGGCACCGTTGAATTCTTCGTGCAGGCTCTTGCCGGCGTCTTCTTCCAGGTGTGCGCGGGTGATGCCGACACGTTTGACCGTGCCGTCTTCCAGGGCGATGTCCAGGTGTCCCTTGCCGACGATCGGCAATTCCATCTGGCTGATCTGGTAGCCCTTGGGCAGGTCCGGGTAAAAGTAGTTTTTACGGGCGAACACGTTGTGCTGGCCGATCTCGGCGTCAATCGCCAGACCGAACATCACCGCCATGCGCACAGCTTCCTGGTTCAGCACCGGCAACACGCCGGGCATGCCCAGGTCGATCAGGCTGGCCTGGGTGTTCGGCTCGGAACCGAAGGTGGTGGAACTACCGGAAAAGATTTTCGACCGGGTGGTGAGCTGGGTATGAATCTCCAGCCCGATCACGACTTCCCATTGCATGTGTGTCTCCTCAGAAGCCGGTTGGGGTGCGGGTGTGCCAGTCAGTGTGTAACTGATACTGGTGCGCAACGTTGAGCAAGCGGCCTTCCTGGAAATACGGAGCGAGCAACTGCACGCCGACCGGCAGACCGTCGACAAAACCTGCTGGCATCGACAGGCCCGGCAGGCCCGCGAGGTTGGCGGTGATGGTGTAGACGTCTTCCAGGTACGCAGCGACCGGGTCGCTGTTCTTGGCGCCGAGCTTCCAGGCCGGGTTCGGCGTGGTTGGGCCGAGGATGATGTCGACCTCATTGAAGGCAGCCATGAAGTCGTTCTTGATCAAGCGACGGATCTTCTGCGCCTTCAGGTAGTAGGCGTCGTAGTAACCGGCGGACAGTGCGTAGGCACCGACCATGATCCGACGCTGTACTTCCGGGCCGAAGCCTTCGCCACGGGAGCGTTTGTACAGGTCGATCAGGTTGACCGGGTTCTCGCAGCGGTAGCCGAAGCGCACCCCATCGAAACGCGACAGGTTGGAAGAAGCTTCCGCCGGGGCGATCACGTAGTACGCAGGAATCGCGTGCTGCATGTTCGGCAGGCTGATTTCCTTGATCACGGCGCCGAGCTTTTCCAGCTCCTTGACGCTGTTGTGGATCAGCTCGGCGATGCGCGGGTCGAGACCGGCGCTGAAATACTCTTTCGGCACGCCGATGCGCAGGCCTTGCAGCGAGCCGTTGAGGCTGGCGCTGTAGTCTGGCACCGGCTCATCGATGCTGGTGGAGTCGTTTGCATCGAAGCCTGCCATGCCTTGTAACAAAATCGCGCAGTCTTCGGCGGTGCGTGCCATCGGTCCGCCCTGATCCAGGCTTGAGGCGTAAGCGATCATGCCCCAGCGTGAAACACGACCGTACGTCGGTTTCAGGCCAGTCAGGTTGGTCAACGCAGCGGGCTGACGAATGGAACCACCGGTGTCGGTGCCGGTAGCGGCAGGCAACAGACGAGCGGCAACCGCGGCGGCCGAACCGCCGGACGAACCGCCCGGAACGTGTTCCAGGTTCCACGGGTTTTTCACTGCGCCGTAGTAGCTCGACTCGTTGGCCGAACCCATGGCGAATTCGTCCATGTTGGTCTTGCCCAGGGTCACGGCCCCGGCAGCGGCCAGCTTGGCGACGACGGTCGCGTCGTAGGGTGCCTTGAAGTTGTCGAGCATCTTCGAGCCGCAGCTGGTGCGAATGCCCTGGGTGCAGAACAGGTCTTTGTGGGCGATCGGCGCACCGAGCAGGGCACCGCTCTCACCATTGGCCCGGCGGGCGTCAGCGGCTTTCGCCTGCGACAGCGCCAGGTCTTCGGTGAGGCTGATGAAACTGTTGAGCTGTGGATCGAGCTGGGCGATACGCGCCAGCAGGACCTTGGTCAGCTCTTCGGAAGAAAACTTTTTATCGGCGAGTCCGCGGGCGATCTCGGCCAGAGTCAATTGATGCATTGCAGGCTCTTTCCCTTTAGTCGATGACTTTCGGAACCAGGTACAGGCCGTTTTCGACCGCTGGTGCGATGGACTGGTAGGCCTCGCGGTTATTGGTCTCGGTCACGACGTCTGCGCGCAGGCGCTGGCTGGCTTCCAGTGGGTGGGCCAGCGGCTCGATACCGTCGGTATTGACCGCCTGCATTTCGTCGACCAGCCCGAGAATGCTGTTTAGGGCCGAAGTGATGTGTGGAAGATCGGCATCATTGAGGCCCAGACAGGCCAGATGAGCGATTTTTTCCACGTCGGAGCGTTCAAGCGCCATTGGGATTCTCCAGTGGAAAACAGAACGGACGGCGTCCGTGTGTTAGATTGTCGGAACACTACCGCACTTCTACGGTCATAAGGCCGCGATTGTGGGGCTTGGTGCACAGAAAAGCGGCCAATTTAACATATTGGCGCCTTGCCCAAAATCCCTGTCGTTGTTAGAGTTTGCCGCACTTTTTTACCCACGCGTTGCCTAGGGTCCCTTTCCCATGTTCAAGAAACTGCGTGGCATGTTTTCCAGCGATCTTTCCATTGACCTGGGCACTGCCAACACCCTTATTTACGTGCGCGAGCGCGGTATCGTCCTGAATGAGCCATCGGTTGTGGCTATTCGGACACACGGTAACCAGAAAAGTGTCGTAGCTGTCGGCACCGAAGCGAAGCGCATGTTGGGCCGAACGCCGGGCAACATTGCTGCCATTCGTCCGATGAAGGATGGCGTGATCGCCGACTTCAGTGTCTGCGAAAAGATGCTGCAGTACTTCATCAACAAGGTTCACGAAAACAGCTTCCTGCAGCCCAGCCCTCGTGTGCTGATCTGCGTTCCATGCAAATCCACCCAGGTTGAGCGTCGTGCCATCCGTGAATCGGCCCTTGGTGCCGGTGCCCGTGAAGTGTTCCTGATCGAAGAGCCAATGGCCGCTGCGATCGGTGCCGGCCTGCCGGTTGAGGAAGCTCGCGGTTCGATGGTCGTGGATATCGGTGGTGGTACCACTGAAATCGCGCTGATCTCCCTGAACGGTGTGGTTTACGCCGAATCCGTACGGGTTGGCGGCGACCGCTTCGACGAAGCGATCATCACCTATGTGCGTCGCAACTACGGCAGCCTGATCGGCGAATCCACCGCCGAGCGCATCAAGCAGGAAATCGGTACTGCCTACCCGGGCGGCGAAGTTCGTGAAGTCGACGTTCGTGGCCGTAACCTGGCTGAAGGCGTTCCACGCGCATTCACCCTGAACTCCAACGAAGTGCTGGAAGCTCTGCAAGAGTCCCTGGCCACTATCGTTCAAGCCGTGAAAAGCGCCCTGGAGCAATCGCCGCCGGAACTGGCTTCCGACATCGCCGAGCGTGGCCTGGTGCTGACCGGTGGTGGCGCCTTGCTGCGTGACCTCGACAAGTTGCTGGCCCAGGAAACCGGTCTGCCGGTGATCGTCGCCGAAGACCCACTGACCTGCGTTGCTCGCGGTGGTGGCCGTGCATTGGAAATGATGGATAAACACACCATGGATCTGCTCTCCAGCGAATAAGTCGCCGGATTGCCTCTATGCTGTTGAGCGCGCAGGCGGCACTTTGCAGTGCTGCCTGTTGGCGTTTATCTTCTGTCACTCTGCATCCAGGCCGGTTTGATGCCGTATGAATAAAGAAAATATTTGCCTGGGAGGAGCGGCTTATTAAACCGCTTTTCACCAAGGGTCCCTCACTGGGCGTGCGCTTGTTGGTGCTGGTCGTGCTGTCGGTCGCGCTGATGGTGTTCGATGCCCGCTTCACACTGCTTAAGCCAGTGCGTAGCCAAATGTCGCTGGTATTGATGCAGTCTTACTGGATCACCGACCTGCCGCAGAGGCTATGGCAAGGTGTGGCCAGCCAGTTTGGCAGCCGGACCGAACTCGTCGCCGAAAACGAAAAACTCAAGACCGAAAACTTGCTGTTGCAGGGGCGCATGCAGAAGCTTGCCGCCCTGACCGAGCAGAACGTTCGGCTGCGCGAGTTGCTCAACTCATCCGCGCTGGTCAACGAGAAGGTCGAAGTGGCCGAGTTGATCGGCATGGATCCCAACCCGTTCACCCATCGCATCATCATCAACAAGGGTGAGCGCGACGGCGTGATCCTCGGTCAGCCGGTGCTCGATGCCCGTGGCCTGATGGGGCAGGTGGTCGAGTTGATGCCGTATACCTCCCGTGTCCTGTTGCTGACCGATACCACCCACAGCATTCCGGTACAGGTAAACCGCAACGGTCTGCGCGCTATTGCCAGCGGCACCGGTAACCCGGAACGCCTGGAGTTGCGCCACGTGGCGGACACCGCTGACATCAAGGAAGGCGATCTGCTGGTCAGCTCGGGCCTGGGTCAACGTTTCCCGGCAGGTTACCCGGTCGCGACCGTCAAGGAAGTGATTCATGATTCCGGCCAGCCATTTGCCATCGTCCGAGCCGTACCGACCGCTGCTTTGAACCGCAGCCGTTACCTGCTGCTGGTGTTCAGCGACACCCGTACCCCGGAAGAGCGTGCCAACGACGCCGCCCAGGCCCAGGAAAGTCTGGACGCGCAGGGCGGTGGTCCGGTCATTCCGGCGACCGTGCCGAAACTGGTCAGTCCGGCCGCTGCGGCTACGCCAGCCGCTCCGGCCGCTGCACCTGCTGCCACAGCTCCGGCCGCTGCACCTGCTGCTACAGCCCCGGCAGTCACCCCGGCTAAACCGGCTGCCGCCGCTCCGGCGAAGCCACCCGCTGTCGTGAAGCCAGCTGTCAAACCGCCAGTCTCCGCGCCGGCCACTCCAGGGGGAAGAGAATAATGGCTGGTGTCAAAGCATCCCGTAACGGCTGGATAGTCTGGCTGACGTTCGCCGTCGGCCTGTTGCTCAGCGTTTCGCCGTTGCCACAATTCATGGAAGTCCTGCGCCCGCTGTGGCTGGCCTTGCTGCTGGCGTTCTGGGCACTGGCCCTGCCGCAGAAAGTCGGCATGGCGACCGCGTGGTGCCTGGGCCTGGCTGAAGACGTGCTGTACGGCACGCTGCTGGGGCAGAACGCATTGATCCTGACCCTTATCACTTACCTGGTGCTGGCGCTGCAGCAACGACTGCGCATGTTCCCGATGTGGCAACAGAGCCTGGTGATCCTGGTGATTTTCGGCCTCGCGCAGCTGGTTCAGCTATGGCTGAGCGCCTTGACCGGCAACCGTCAGCCAACCCTGGCGTTGGTGCTGCCGGCATTGGTCAGCGCATTGCTGTGGCCCTGGATCAGTTTCGGTTTGCGCGGATTAAGTCGACGCTACAAAATCAATTGATTCGGTCAGGCATTGGCCCGCACCGGTGACGCCGCCAAAAAGGAACAGTATTGGTGAGCAGGGCACTAAACAGGGAGATGTCTCGATGAAACAGCTGTACCTCGCCTCTGGCTCGCCGCGTCGGCGTGAACTGCTCACGCAGATCGGCGTGCCGTTCGCCGCTGTCAGTGCGGACATCGATGAAACCCCCTTGCATCAAGAATCCCCGCCGGCCTATGTCGAGCGTCTGGCGCGCGGCAAGGCCAGGGCCGGATACGATGCTGTGGTGTCTGAAAATCCGTTTTGTGTGCTCGGCGCCGATACCGCCGTGGTGCTCGACGGAAAAATTCTCGGCAAACCGCTGGATGAAGCCGACGCATGCGCCATGCTGATGATGCTGTCCGGTGGTGAGCATCAGGTCTTGACCGCGATTGCCGTACTCGATGGCGAGCGTTGCGAATCCCGGGTGATCACCAGTCAGGTGCGTTTTCGTGACATCAGTCGCGATGAAGCGGCGGCCTACTGGGCCAGCGGCGAGCCACGTGACAAGGCTGGAGGCTACGGTATTCAAGGCCTGGGTGCAGTGTTCGTCGCCGGGCTTGCAGGAAGTTATTCGGCGGTGGTCGGATTGCCGCTGTGCGAAACCTTCGAGTTGCTCGGCCATTTCGGCATACCCTGTTGGCAAACCCTTTAACGCGCGCTGAGCGTCGTACTGACAAGATGCGGCCATTATCGTGAACATGCCTGAGCGAGACCCTGCCATGAGTGAAGAGATCCTGATCAACATCACGCCGATGGAATCGCGTGTGGCGGTGGTCGAAAACGGTGTGCTGCAAGAGGTCCATGTCGAGCGCACGCAGAAACGCGGAATCGTCGGCAATATCTACAAAGGCAAAGTCGTGCGGGTATTGCCGGGTATGCAGGCGGCTTTTGTCGACATCGGCCTTGATCGGGCCGCGTTCATTCATGCTTCGGAAATTTCCCTGCGTGAAGGCCCGGCAGTCGAGAGCATCAGCGCGCTGGTACACGAAGGCCAGAGTCTGGTGGTGCAAGTCACCAAGGACCCAATTGGCTCCAAGGGCGCGCGCCTGACCACTCAGTTGTCGATCCCGTCGCGTTATCTGGTGTATATGCCGCGCACCGCCCACGTCGGCATTTCCCTGAAGATCGAAGACGAAGCCGAGCGCGAGCGCCTCAAGCAAGTGGTCACCGATTGCGTGGCCAAGGAAGGCATCAAGGAAGCCGGTGGTTTCATCCTGCGAACGGCGGCCGAAGGTGCCGGGGGCGATGAAATTCTCATGGACATCCGCTACCTGCGCCGCCTGTGGGACCAGATCAACGCCCAGATCAAAACCATTAGTGCGCCGAGCGTGATTTACGAAGACCTCGGCCTGGCGCTCCGCACCCTGCGAGACCTGGTGAGCCCGAAGATCGAGAAGATCCGTATCGATTCGCGGGAAACCTTCCAGAAAACCACACAGTTCGTCGCCGAATTGATGCCGGAAATTGCCGATCGTCTGGAGCACTATCCGGGTGAGCGGCCTATTTTCGACCTGTACGGCGTCGAAGACGAAATCCAGAAAGCCCTCGAGCGCAAAGTCCCGCTCAAGTCCGGGGGCTATCTGGTAGTGGATCCGGCGGAGGCAATGACTACCATTGACGTGAACACCGGGGCATTCGTCGGTCATCGCAATCTCGAAGAAACCATCTTCAAGACCAATCTCGAAGCCGCCACCGCTATTGCCCGTCAGCTGCGCCTGCGCAACCTGGGCGGCATCATCATCATCGACTTCATCGACATGGAAGACGAAGAGCATCAGCGTCAGGTGCTGCGCACGCTCGAGAAGCAACTGGAGCGCGATCACGCCAAGACCAACATCATCGGTATCACCGAGTTGGGCCTGGTGCAGATGACCCGCAAGCGCACCCGCGAAAGCCTTGAGCAAGTGCTGTGCGAGCCATGCAGCTGTTGCCAGGGCCGCGGCAAGCTCAAGACCGCCGAAACCATATGCTACGAAATCTTCCGGGAAATCCTGCGGGAGGCTCGCGCCTATGAGGCGGAAGGCTATCGTGTATTGGCGAACCAGAAAGTCGTCGACCGCCTGCTTGATGAAGAGTCGGGCAATGTCGCCGAGCTGGAAGGATTTATCGGGCGCACCATTCGCTTTCAGGTAGAAACCATGTATTCCCAGGAACAATACGACGTGGTGTTGCTCTGAATCCCTACGTTGCAACCGTTCCACAAAGGCTGGCCTCAGCTTTTTGCAAATTTTTTTGCCATGGGAGCCATCCGACATGGACCGTCTGACACGCATTTTGGCCGCACTGATCCGCTGGGGTCTGGGCCTGTGCGCGTTGGTTTTGGTGGTGATGGCGCTCTATGTCAGCCTCGGGCGAGAGCTGACGCCGCTGGTGGCCGAATACCGTGGCGAAATCGAAACCAGAGCCACCCAAGCCTTGGGCATGCCGCTGCAGATTGGCGAACTGGAAGGCAACTGGAGCGGGCTCGCCCCCATCCTTTCCGCTCATGATGTGACGGTCGGCGACGGCGCCAACGCACTGCACCTGGAAAAAGTGCGCGCCGTTCCGGACCTTTGGGGCAGCTTGCTGGCGCGTGAAGTGCGGATCGCTCATCTGGAGCTCAATGGCCTGAAAATCAGCCTCAAGCAAGGTGATGACGGTCGGTGGTCCCTGGAAGGCTTGCCGGTGAAGGACGACCAGCCCCTCGACCCGGAACAGTTGCTCAATCGTATGCAAATGATTCAGCGGTTGTCGGTACTCGATAGCCAGATCACTTTGCAGCCGTGGGGAGAATCGCCGCTGACCCTGAAGTATGTCGGCTTGAACCTGAAAACCGGTCCTTCCCGTCAACGCCTGGATGCCCGCTTGACCCTGCCCGATGGTCAGCCGGTAGCCATGAGCCTGCGTACGCGCATTCGTGCCAGCCATTGGAAAGACGGCGAAGCGCAGGTTTATGTGAGCCTGCCGCAAAGCGACTGGTCGAAATGGTTGCCTGAAACCCTGACCCAGCAATGGAATTTCTCCGAGTTCAAGGCTGGCGGCGAGCTGTGGCTGAACTGGAGCGAGGGTGCCATGCAGAGCGGCGCTGTGCGACTGAACGCGCCGCAACTCAAGGGGGCCTACGCCGAACGCAAACCGATCCAGATCCACAATCTGGCGCTCAACGGCTATTTCCAGCGCAGCAGCGAAGGTGTGTTGGTGAGCCTCGACTCCCTGGCCATGAACTTTGGCGAGACCCGCTGGGAAACGCATCTGCAGCTCAAGCAAAGCGCCGCCACCGACAAGTCCTTGGAACTCTGGCACCTGCAAGCGGATCGACTCGACCTCACGCCACTCACGCCGTTGCTCAACGCCTTGGCGCCGTTACCAGAGGGGCTGGCCAAGACGGTCGAGCGTCTCAAAGTCATTGGCAGCCTGCGTAACGTGCTGATTGATGTTCGTCCCAATGCTACCGACGACAGCAAGTTCAGCTTTGCCGCCAACCTCGATCAGGTGGGCTTCGACGCCTATCACGGCGCCCCGGCGGCACGAAATGTCACGGGCAGCATCAGCGGTGACCTGGGGCACGGGGAATTGCGCATGGACAGCAAGGATTTCATGCTGCACCTGGACCCGATATTCGCTAAACCATGGCAATACATTCAGGCCAATGCACGGTTGACCTGGAAGCTCGACAAAGACAGTTTCACCCTCGTCGCGCCGTATCTGAAGGTGTTGGGCGAAGAAGGCAAGATTGCCGGCGACTTCCTGATCCGTCTGTTTTTCGATCCCGCCCAAGAAGACTACATGGACCTGCGTGTGGGCATGGTGGAGGGCGATGGTCGCTATACCGCCAAGTATCTGCCGGCAGTCCTCAGCCCGGCGCTGGATGGATGGTTGCGCACAGCGATTCTCAAGGGCGCGGTGGATGAAGGTTTCTTTCAGTACCAGGGATCGTTGAATCACGGCGCGGCGGAAACGGCGCGCAGTATCAGTCTGTTTTTCAAAGTGCACGATGCCGAGTTGGCGTTCCAGCCGGGCTGGCCGCACGTCAGCAAGGTCACAGGTGACGTGTTCGTTGAAGACAGCGGAGTGCGGGTGCTGGCCAGCAAGGGCCAACTGCTCGACACCCAGGTCAGCGACGTTTACGTCAACATTCCCCATGTGCCTGACGGGCAGAACGTTCATTTGTTCCTCGATGGCGGTTTTTCGGGTGGATTGGGCGACGGCCTGAAAATCCTCAAGGAAGCGCCGATCGGAACTGCCGACACCTTTGCCGGCTGGGAAGGCGAGGGTGAACTGCAAGGCAAGCTCAAGCTGGATATTCCATTGGCCAAAGGCGAGGAGCCGAAAATTCTCGTCGACTTCAAGACCGCCAAGGCGCGCTTGAAATTGGCCGAGCCGCCACTGGAATTGACCCAGCTCAAAGGTGATTTCCGTTTTGACAGCACCAAGGGTCTGAGCGGGCAAAACATCAGCGCGAGAGCCTTCGACAAACCGGTGACCGCGCAGATTTTTGCCGATGGCCGCGCCGGCAAGCTTAATACCCGTGTCACCGCTTCCGGTCAGGTCGAGGTGAAGAAACTCACCGAATGGCTGAGTGTGACCCAGCCGCTGCCGGTCAGTGGCGTGATTCCCTATCAACTGCAACTGACCCTCGACGGTGCCGACAGCCAGTTGATGGTCAATTCCAGCCTCAAGGGGGTGGCGGTGGATCTGCCGGCACCGTTCGGGCTGGCGGCCGATGCCGGGCGCGATACGACATTTCGCATGACATTGCAGGGCGAAGAGCGACGCTATTGGGTCAACTACGCCGATCTGGCGAACTTTACCTTTGCTGCCCCTGCCGGCAACTTCGGCGATGGTCGCGGGGAGCTTTTCCTGGGCGGTGGCAATGCGGTTTTACCCGGAACAAAGGGCCTGCGGATACGGGGCGAACTGTCTGAGCTGGATGTTGGCCCGTGGAAGGATCTGCTGGACAAGTACGCCGGCCAGGACCCCACCGGCAGTGCCAAGCAATTGCTCAGCGGCGCGGACATCAAGGTCGGCAAGCTCAGTGGCATCGGCACGACCCTCGATCAGGCATCGGTTCAACTGACACGTAAGCCGGCGTCCTGGGCGCTGCAACTCGACAGTCAGCAGGTCAAGGGCAGCGCGGCTGTTCCCGATGCGAGTGGCGCGCCGATTGTGATCAATCTGCAATACGTGCGCCTGCCGGCACCGGACCCGACCGTGCTGGCCGATGAAAACTCACCGGACCCGCTGGCCTCGGTGGACCCGACGAAAATCCCGGCGATGGACATCACCATCAAGCAGTTGTTACAGGGCCAGGACCTGGTGGGCGCCTGGTCACTGAAGATTCGTCCGACGGCCAAGGGCATCGTCCTGAATGCGCTGGACCTGGGCCTCAAGGGAATCATGCTGGCGGGCAGCGGTGGTTGGGAAGGCAAACCCGGAGCGAGTTCCAGCTGGTACAAGGGCCGGATCAGCGGCAAGAATCTCGCCGATGTGCTCAAGGGCTGGGGCTATGCACCGAGCGTCACCAGCCAGGAGTTCCATATGGATGTCGATGGGCGCTGGCCGGGTTCCCCGGCATGGCTGGCGACCAAGCGCTTCTCCGGTACCCTCGATGCTTCGCTCAACGAAGGTCAATTCGTCGAGGTAGAGGGTAGTGCTTCTGCGTTGCGAGTGTTTGGCCTGCTCAACTTCAACTCGATTGGCCGGCGCTTGCGCCTGGACTTCTCCGACCTGTTCGGCAAGGGCTTGAGCTATGACCGGGTCAAGGGCCTGCTGGTGGCGGACAACGGCGTGTACGTCACCCGTGAGCCAATCCGGATGACCGGTCCTTCGAGCAATATTGAACTCGATGGCACCCTGAACGCGGTGGCCGACCGGATCGACGCGAAACTGCTGGTGACCTTGCCGGTCACCAACAACTTGCCGATCGCCGCATTGATCGTCGGCGCACCGGCCATCGGCGGCGCGCTGTTCCTGATCGACAAGTTGATCGGTGATCGCGTGTCCCGTTTCGCCAGTGTGAAATACACCGTCAAGGGGCCCTGGAAAGAACCGCAGATCACCTTCGACAAACCTTTTTGAGAAACCATTTTCCGGACCTATGGAGTAGCATGGTCATAGTCCATCGCTTACCCCTGTAGGAGCGAGCCCGCTCGCGATGGGCGTGAACGATTACGCGTGCTACCTGAAACAGCTCAGTTTCAATTTCATCGTCGGACTGCCACCGCGCAACAAGCTCGCTCCTACAGGTATGTAATGATCTCGATAAGGAACAGGCCATGTCGGTAGCGGTGATACAAATGGTCAGTCAGAGCGATGTGCTGGCCAATCTGGCCCAGGCCCGCCGACTGCTGGAGCAAGCGGCGCAAGGCGGCGCGAAGCTGGCTGTCCTGCCGGAAAACTTCGCCGCCATGGGCCGGCGCGACATCGCCGACATCGGCCGGGCCGAAGCGCAGGGCGAAGGCCCGATCCTGCCCTGGTTGAAACAGACTGCGCGCGACCTCAAGTTATGGATAGTGGCCGGCACCTTGCCGTTGCCGCCGGTGGATCAACCGACGGCCAAGGTGCATGCCTGCTCGTTACTGGTCGATGATCAGGGCGAAATTGTTGCGCGCTATGACAAGTTGCACCTGTTCGACGTGGATGTGGCGGACAATCGTGGCCGTTATCGCGAATCCGATGACTATGCTTATGGCAGCGGGGTAGTGGTGGCGGACACGCCGGTCGGTCGCGTCGGCCTGACGGTTTGTTATGACCTGCGCTTCCCCGAGTTGTATAGCGAATTGCGTGCCGCCGGGGCGGAGTTGATTACTGCACCGTCGGCGTTTACCGCGGTAACCGGTGCGGCGCATTGGGACGTACTGATCCGTGCTCGGGCCATCGAGACTCAATGTTATGTCCTCGCGGCTGCCCAGGGTGGAACACACCCGGGGCCGCGGGAAACCTTCGGGCATGCCGCCATCATCGACCCTTGGGGGCGAGTGCTGGCGCAACAGGACCAAGGTGAAGCCGTGCTGCTGGCCGAGCGTGACAGCAGCGAACAGGCGTCCATCAGGGCGCGGATGCCGGTGTCCAGTCACCGGCGCTTTTTCTCGCAGGGCGCCCGGCGACCTGCATCAGAACGACGAATTTAAGGCGTAAAGCATATGAGCGAGTTGTTGTCCTCAGTCAGTGAACACCTCCTGGCGCCCGGCGGCGTGACGATCGAGAGCTTGCAAGGCGTGCTCGGCGATCTGGCCGGCCCGGGCATCGATGCCGCCGACCTGTATTTCCAGGGGCAGATATCCGAGTCCTGGGCCCTCGAAGACGGCATCGTCAAGGAAGGCAGCTTCAACCTTGACCAAGGGGTCGGCGTGCGCGCGCAATCGGGTGAGAAAACCGGTTTCGCCTACAGCAATGCCATCACGCTGGAAGCCCTCGGGGCGGCAGCGCGAGCGGCCCGTTCGATCTCTCGCGCGGGGCAAAGCGGTACCGTCCAGGCCTTCACCACCCAGGAGGTGGCCCAGCTGTACGGTCCGGATAATCCGCTGGAAGTCCTGACCCGCGCTGAAAAAGTCGATTTGCTCAAGCGCGTCGACGCCGCAACCCGCGCCCTGGATCCACGCATCCAGCAGGTTACCGTGAGCATGGCCGGTGTCTGGGAACGGATTCTGGTGGCCTCCACCGACGGCGGCCTGGCGGCGGATGTGCGGCCATTGGTGCGCTTCAACGTCAGTGTGATCGTCGAACAGAACGGCCGCCGCGAACGCGGCGGCCATGGCGGTGGCGGGCGGACCGATTACCGTTATTTCCTCGGCGAAGACCGCGCCATGAGCTACGCCCGCGAAGCGTTGCGCCAGGCCCTGGTCAACCTCGAAGCCATCCCGGCACCGGCGGGTACCTTGCCGGTGGTGCTTGGGTCCGGTTGGTCGGGCGTGCTGCTGCATGAAGCCGTCGGCCATGGTCTGGAAGGCGACTTTAACCGCAAGGGCAGTTCCGCCTATAGCGGGCGCATGGGTGAAATGGTTGCGTCGAAACTCTGCACCATCGTCGATGATGGCACCCTGGCCGGCCGTCGCGGATCATTGAGCGTCGATGACGAAGGCACCCCGACCGAGTGCACCACGCTGATCGAAAACGGCGTACTCAAAGGCTACATGCAGGACAAACTCAACGCGCGCCTGATGGGCGTGGCCCGTACCGGCAACGGTCGGCGTGAATCCTACGCGCATCTACCGATGCCGCGCATGACCAACACCTACATGCTCGGTGGTGACAGCGATCCGGCGGAAATCATCGCCTCGGTGAAGCGTGGCATCTACTGCGCCAATCTCGGCGGCGGTCAGGTGGACATCACCAGCGGCAAGTTCGTGTTCTCCACCAGCGAGGCGTACCTGATCGAGGACGGCAAGATTACCGCACCGGTCAAAGGCGCGACCCTGATCGGCAACGGTCCTGAAGCCATGAGCAAAGTGTCGATGGTCGGTAACGACCTGGCGCTGGACAGCGGTGTGGGGACGTGTGGCAAGGACGGGCAGTCGGTGCCGGTGGGTGTCGGTCAGCCAACGCTGAAGATTGATGCAATTACCGTGGGTGGCACGGGCGCGTAAGGGGATACACCTGTAGGAGCGAGCATGCTCGCGATGGACGTCAACGATAACGCTGGCATCCTGACACCCAGCGGTGTCATTGAGTTCATCGCGAGCATGCTCGCTCCTACAGAGGGCGGGGCTCAGCGCAGACCGCGTTGAGTCTCGTCCAGTTCACGGATGTACTTGAAGATTTTACGGCTGGAAGCAGGAGGCTTGTTTTGCGCAACCTCGTGCTGGGCCTGACGGACCAGGGAACGCAATTGCTGGCGATCCGCGTCCGGGTATTCGACGACGAATTTTTCCAGTACCGCGTCGTCGCCGGCAATCAATCGATCGCGCCAGCGCTCCAGGTTATGGAAACGTTCGTTGTATTGGCGAGTGGAGGCATCAAGTTGGTCGAGCAGAACAAGAATGGCGTCAATGTCCTGATCGCGCATCAGTTTGCCGATGAACTGAAGGTGCCGTTTACGCGCGATATTCGCGGTGTGCTTGGGCGCATCGGCCAGAGCCCGGCGCAATGCGTCGGTCAGGGGCAGTTTTGCCAGCAAGTCAGGCTTGAGTGTTGTAAGGCGCTCGCCGAGGTCAACCAGAGCATGCAGCTCGCGTTTAACCTGGGATTTGCTTTTTTCTCCCGTATCGAGGGAGTCATCGTAAGAATCAACCATGGTGGCCGTCCGCAAAGAAACGCCGCCATGATAACCAGTCGGGGGCCGCTTGTCCGGCCCGGTCGCTCGATGACCGTTACCGAAAGCAGAATTTGAGTGGAGAACAGCATGAGTGCAGTTGAAAGCGTCGGCCCACAAGCGTTGCCGGCACTGCAGGAACAAGTCGAGCAGATCATCGCTGAAGCCAAGCGCCAGGGCGCCAGTGCCTGTGAAGTTGCGGTGTCCCTGGAGCAAGGCCTGTCGACCACGGTGCGCCAGCGTGAAGTCGAAACGGTCGAGTTCAATCGCGACCAGGGCTTTGGTATCACCCTGTACGTCGGCCAGCGTAAAGGCTCGGCCAGCACCTCGGCCAGCGGTCCGGACGCGATTCGCGAAACCGTCGCCGCCGCCCTGGCCATCGCCAAACACACCTCGGAAGACGAGGCCTCGGGTCTGGCAGATGCCGCGCTGATGGCCAAAGATCTAGCGGATTTCGACCTGTTCCACCAATGGGATATCACCCCGGAACAGGCCATCGAGCAGGCCCTGGCCTGTGAAGCGGCGGCGTTTGCGGCCGATAGCCGGATCAAGAATGCCGACGGCACCACGCTCAATACCCATCAGGGCTGCCGTGTCTATGGCAACAGCCACGGGTTTGTCGGTGGCTATGCGTCGACCCGGCACAGCCTGAGCTGCGTGATGATTGCCGAGGCCGACGGTCAGATGCAGCGCGACTACTGGTACGACGTCAATCGCCAGGGCAACTTGCTGGCTGACCCGGTGAGCATCGGCCAGCGTGCCGCGCAACGCGCAGCCAGTCGTCTGGGCGCGCGTCCGGTGCCGACCTGCGAAGTACCGGTGCTGTTTTCCGCTGAATTGGCCGGTGGTCTGTTTGGCAGTTTCCTGTCGGCGATTTCCGGTGGCAGCCTGTATCGCAAGTCATCCTTCCTCGAAGGCACCCTGGGCCAGAAGCTGTTTCCGGAGTGGCTGACCATCGATGAGCGTCCACACCTGATGCGTGCCATGGGCAGCGCCGCGTTCGACGGTGATGGCCTGGCGACCTATGCCAAGCCGTTCGTCGAAAAAGGCGAGTTGGTGTCCTACATCCTTGGCACCTACTCCGGCCGCAAGCTCGGCATGCCGAGCACCGCTAACGCTGGCGGCGTGCACAACCTGTTCGTCACCCATGGCGATGAAGACCAGGCGGCCTTGCTGCGCCGTATGGGGCGCGGCCTGCTGGTCACCGAGTTGATGGGGCAGGGACTGAACATGGTCACCGGCGATTATTCCCGTGGAGCGGCGGGTTACTGGGTCGAGAACGGCGAAATCCAGTTCGCGGTGCAGGAAGTGACCATCGCCGGCAACATGCGCGACATGTTCAAGCAGATTGTCGCGGTCGGTAATGATCTGGAGCTGCGCAGCAACATTCGCACGGGTTCGGTATTGATCGAGCGGATGATGGTGGCGGGTAGCTGATTCCCGGTCGCAACACAAAAGGCGCGTCACCCATCGGGTGGCGCTTTTTTTTAGATCAAAAAATCGCGGCCTTCGTCAGTTCCTGCAAGTAATCCAATGCAGGAGCTGCCGAAGACTGCGATCTTTTGATCTTGATCCTGACTGTTACTCGCCTTCGTCGAAGAAGTTGTTGATCAACGCCACCAGCGCGGCCAGCGCTTCATCTTCCTGCTCGCCTTCAGTACTCAAATGAATCGTTGTGCCTTTGCCAGCCGCGAGCATCATCATGGCCATGATGCTTTTGCCATCGACCATCGATGTGGGTGTACGACCGGCCCGGATCTGGCACGGGTACTGACCTGCCACCCCAACAAATTTCGCAGAAGCGCGGGCGTGCAGCCCCAGCTTGTTGATGATTTCGATTTCCAGAGCAGGCATCGCGGTGTGAATCCTTTAGCTGAGGTCGCGGTGGCGAACCTGGACGTTCTTCAGAGATTGTTGCAGGACCTGGCCAAGACGTTCGGTCAGGTACACGGAGCGGTGATGCCCGCCGGTGCAGCCAATGGCAATGGTGACGTACGCGCGGTTGCTGGCGGCAAAACGCGGCAGCCACTTTAGCAGATATGTGGAAATATCCTGGAACATCTCTTCGACATCCGGCTGCGCTGCAAGGTATTCGGCAACCGGCTGATCGAGACCGGACTGCTCGCGCAACTCCGGTTTCCAATAGGGGTTTGGCAGGCAGCGCACATCGAACACCAGGTCGGCATCCACCGGCATCCCGCGCTTGAATCCGAAAGACTCCACCAGAAACGCGGTGCCGGGTTCCGGCTGGTTCAGCAGGCGCAGCTTGATGGCATCACGCAGCTGATACAGGTTCAGGCTGGTGGTGTTGATTTTCAGGTCGGCGAGGTCAGCGATGGGCCCGAGCAGAAGGCTCTCGACGCTGATGGCTTCGGCCAGCGAACGGTTGGCATTGCTCAGTGGGTGGCGCCGGCGGGTTTCCGAGAAGCGCTTGAGCAGGGTCTCTTCGTCAGCGTCCAGGTACAGGACATCGCAATGGATATGGCGACTGCGAACTTCCTCGAGCAGGTCGGGAAAGCGCGACAGGTGGCTTGGCAGGTTGCGCGCGTCGATGGATACGGCCACCAGCGGCTGAGTCAGTTCAGTGTGGATCAGCGCTGTTTGCGCGAGTTCCGGCAGCAGCCCGGCAGGCAGGTTGTCGATACAGTAATAGCCGTTGTCCTCGAGTACATCGAGGGCGGTACTTTTACCTGAGCCGGAACGGCCACTGACGATGATCAAGCGCATGATTACTGACCGTTCTGCTCGTCCAGGACAACCTGATACAAGGCTTCGTTGCTTGGGGCGCTACGCAGCTTTTCCCGTACTTCCTTGCGGTCGAGCATGCTGGCGATCTGCCGCAGCAACTCAAGGTGCGCATCGGTAGCGGCTTGCGGGACCAGCAGTACGAACAGCAGGTCAACCGGTGCGCCGTCGATGGCGTCGAAATCGATGGGTGCGTCCAGGTGCATCAAGGCACTGATGGGCGAATTGCAGCCCTTGAGGCGGCAATGGGGAATGGCGATGCCGTTGCCAAACCCGGTGGAACCGAGTTTTTCACGGGCAATCAATGCCTCGAAGACATCTTGCATCTCCATGCCCGGCACTTCGCGGGCGATCAGATTGGCAATTTGTTCGAGGGCTTTCTTTTTACTGCCGCCCGGCACGTTCACCAGGGAACGGCCGGGGGTCAGGATACTTTCAAGTCGGATCATGGGTTGGGAGTGTTAACGACCGGTTGCGCCCTGAAGGAGGCTCTGGGTCTTTTCCTTATGCTTTTTGAGTTGGCGATCCAGCTTGTCGGTGAGTGAGTCGATAGCCGCATACATGTCGTCATGTTCTGCGTTTGCGACTACTTCACTACCGGGAATATGCAAGGTGGCTTCGATTTTCTGCTTCAGCTTTTCGACTGTCATCGTGACCTGCACGTTGGTGATCTTGTCGAAATGCCTTTCCAATCGTTCGAGTTTTTCGCCGATGTAGGTGCGAAGAGGTTCGGTCACTTCCAGTTGGTGTCCACTGATATTGACTTGCATACAGCTTCTCCTTCGTTGCCAGTGCATAAAGCGGTAGATCAGATGATCTACCACTGGAACGCTGTGGCGTGGCTCTACATCAACCGCTTACGTTCGCTCGAAGGCGCGATCCCGAGGGATTCGCGGTATTTGGCGACGGTGCGGCGAGCCACCTGAATGCCTTGTGCTTCCAGTAAACCAGCGATCTTGCTGTCACTCAATGGCTTTTTCTGATTTTCCGCGGCAACCAGTTTTTTGATGATCGCGCGGATCGCCGTAGACGAGCATTCACCGCCTTCGGAGGTGCTGACGTGGCTGGAGAAAAAGTATTTCAGTTCATAGATTCCCCGAGGGGTGTGCATGAACTTCTGGGTGGTGACCCGGGAAATCGTCGATTCGTGCATGCCCACCGCTTCGGCGATGTCATGCAGGACCAGCGGCTTCATGGCTTCATCGCCGTACTCGAGAAAACCGCGCTGGTGCTCGACGATCTGGGTCGCCACTTTCATCAGGGTCTCGTTGCGGCTTTGCAGGCTCTTGATGAACCAGCGGGCTTCCTGCAACTGGTTACGCATGAAGGTGTTGTCGGCGCTGGTGTCGGCGCGGCGCACGAAACCGGCGTACTGGGCGTTGACGCGCAGGCGTGGCACCGACTCCTGATTCAGTTCGACCAGCCAGCGCTCGTTGTCCTTGCGCACGATGACGTCCGGTACGACGTACTCGGCTTCGGTGGACTCGATCTGCGAGCCGGGCCGAGGGTTGAGGCTCTGAACCAGTTCGATCACCTGGCGCAGCTCATCTTCCTTGAGTTTCATGCGGCGCATCAGCTGGCTGTAGTCGCGGCTGCCCAGCAGGTCGATGTAGTCGCTGACCAGGCGCTTGGCCTCGGCCAGCCAAGGGGTCTTGGCCGGCAACTGGCGCAATTGCAGCAGCAGGCACTCGCTCAGATTGCGGGCGCCGATGCCAGCGGGCTCGAATTGCTGGATGCGGTGCAGGACGGCTTCGATTTCGTCCAGTTCAATGTCCAGCTCCGGATCGAAGGCTTCGAGGATTTCCTCGAGTGTCTCGTCCAGGTAGCCCTGATTGTTGATGCAGTCGATCAGGGTGACGGCTATCAGCCGATCGGTGTCGGACATCGGCGCCAGATTCAACTGCCACAGCAGGTGGCTTTGCAGGCTTTCGCCAGCCGATGTGCGGGTGGTGAAATCCCATTCGTCGTCATCGTTGCTTGGCAGGCTGCTGGCGCTGGTCTGATAAACGTCTTCCCACGCTGTATCGACGGGGAGCTCGTTGGGAATGCGCTCGTTCCAGTCGCCTTCCTCCAGGTTATCCACCGTGGGGGCGCTTTCCTGGTAGGAAGGCTCCTGAATGTCGGTATTGGGCTTCTGTTCGGCACTGTCGGCCAGGGGGTCGGAATTGTCGAAGTCGTCGCCTTCTTCCTGGCGTTCGAGCATCGGATTGGACTCCAGCGCCTCCTGGATTTCCTGTTGCAGGTCCAGGGTCGACAATTGGAGCAGGCGGATGGCCTGTTGCAGCTGCGGTGTCATCGTCAGCTGCTGGCCCATTCTCAAGACTAGCGATGGTTTCATGGCAGGGGCTTAACACCTTATTCGCCGGCGCACATGCGCCATCCACTACAGGGCGCCGAAGCGCCAAACATAAGCAAATTATATGCCCGAAACTGCAGTGTTTGCCTAGAGCGCTGTAACAATAAAAAAGTGTTGATTTTTTATCGAGATAAGCACTCTGGCGACCTGCCAGACACCTCAGCGCTTACAGGCGGAACTCATGGCCCAGGTAAACTTCCTTCACCAGGTCGTTGGCCAGGATGGTCTCGGCGTCGCCCTCGGCGATCAATTGGCCATCGTTGACGATGTAGGCGGTTTCGCAGATATCCAGGGTTTCACGGACGTTGTGGTCAGTGATCAGCACGCCAATGCCCTTGGCCTTGAGGTGGTAGATGATCTGTTTGATGTCGCCCACCGAAATCGGGTCGACGCCGGCGAAAGGTTCATCCAGGAGGATGAATTTCGGGTTGGTGGCCAGTGCCCGGGCGATCTCCACGCGGCGGCGCTCACCGCCGGACAGGCTCATGCCGAGGTTGTCGCGGATGTGGCTGATGTGGAATTCCTGCAGCAGGCTTTCCAGCTCCTTGCGGCGACCGGCCTTGTCGAGTTCCTTGCGGGTCTCGAGGATCGCCATGATGTTGTCGGCCACCGAGAGTTTGCGAAAGATCGATGCTTCCTGCGGCAGATAGCCGATGCCGGCCTTTGCACGGCCGTGCATTGGCTGGTGGCTGACGTCCAGGTCGTCGATCAGCACGCGACCCTGATCAGCCTGCACCAGGCCTACGATCATGTAGAAACAGGTGGTCTTGCCGGCGCCGTTGGGGCCGAGCAGGCCGACGATCTGACCGCTGTCGATGGACAGGCTGACGTCACGTACGACCTGGCGGCTCTTGTAGCTCTTGGCCAGATGCTGAGCTTTCAGAGTTGCCATTACTGGGCCTTTTTCTCGTCGGTTTTCTTCTTCGGCTGGATAACCATGTCGATGCGCGGGCGCGACTCGGTCACCTTGCTGCCGGTAGCGCGACCGGCGCTGGCGAGCTTCTTCTCGGTGTCGTAGACGATTTTCTCGCCCTGGGTGATGTTGTTGTCCTTGTCGACAACTTTGGCCTTGTCGATCAGCACGACGCGATTTTGCGCGGCGTGGTACTGGATCGTCACGCCCCAGCCCTGCACAGGCTTGGTATCACCAGCCGTTTGCAACTGCTCGAAGTAGGCCAGATTGCCCACCGAGGTCACCACGTCGATGTCACCGTTGGGGGTGCGGGTCATGGTTACCTTGTTGCCGGTAACCTTCATCGAGCCCTGGGTGATGATTACGTCGCCGGTGTAGGTGGCAACACCGTTCTTGTCGTCCAGTTGGGCGTCGTCGGCCTGAATGCGAATAGGCTGTTGTTGATCGTCCGGCAGAGCCCAGGCGCTCACGCTTCCCAGTGCTGCGCCCAGACTGAGCAAAATCGGAAGGGTTTTAACGAGCCTCATACTGTCCTCTTACGTTCGATAGCAGGTGTATCCTGCTTTCTTTCAAATACGCTTTCATTCCCTTGCCAGTCGATACACCGCCAGCGCCGTCGATTCTAACGTCTTGCTCGGTCTGCGCATATTCTTGCTGCGGGAACACCGTCATGCGGGTGCTGGTGATCAGGGTTCTTCGGTTTTTCTCGTCGAAGCGGGTGATGCGCACGTCATCGATCAATTCGACTTCCGTGCCGTCCGGGTTTACTTCAGCGCGCAAACTCTGGACATGCCATGGAAACTCCGTACCGCGAAACATATTCAGGTCGGGGTTGGTCAGCAGTGTCACTTCGGTCGCCTTGAGGTGTTCGACCTTGTCCGACGTCATTTCGTATTGCAATCCGCCGTCCGGCAGGAACTGCACACTGTGCGCATTGATGGCGTAATAGTCGATGGCACTTTCATCGACAGGCACAACCGGCTTGTCGAGGAAACGTTCAGGGCTGATGTTCCAATAGCCGACCGCGGCGAATATCGCAGCGATGCAACCGAACAGTAGTGTGTTGCGAAACTTTTTGCTCAGCATAGTGGGCTCACAGGTACGCAGCGTTGGCCGCATCGAGGCGGCCCTGGGCGCGCAGGATCAATTCGCAGAATTCGCGTGCGGCACCTTCGCCGCCACGGGCAACGGTAATGCCGTGGGCGTGTTCGCGCACGAAGCTGGCGGCGTTGGCCACCGCCATGCCCAGGCCTACGCGGCGAATCACCGGCAGGTCCGGCAGGTCGTCGCCAAGATAGGCGACCTGTTCATAGCTTAGATTGAGTTGGGCGAGAAGTTCGTCCAGTACCACCAGTTTATCCTCTCGTCCCTGATAAAGGTGCGGGATGCCGAGGTTCTTGGCCCGTCGCTCGACCACCGGGGTCTTGCGGCCACTGATGATAGCTGTCTGTACGCCGGCTGCCATCAACATCTTGATGCCCTGGCCGTCGAGGGTGTTGAAGGTCTTGAACTCGCTGCCGTCTTCGAGGAAGTACAGGCGCCCGTCGGTGAGGACGCCGTCGACGTCGAAAACCGCCAGTTTGATCTGCTTGCCACGTTGCATCAGGTCAATGGTCATTACATTACTCCTGCGCGCAGCAAGTCGTGCATGTTCAAGGCACCGACCGGGCGGTCGTCGCCGTCGACCACGACCAGCGCGTTGATCTTGTGGTCTTCCATGATTTTCAGTGCTTCGGCCGCGAGCATCTCGGCCCGGGCAGTCTTGCCATGGGCGGTCATGACCTGGTCGATGGTGGCACTGTGGATGTCGATGCTGCGGTCCAGGGTGCGGCGCAAATCACCGTCGGTGAAGATCCCCGCCAGTTTGCCGTCGGCTTCCAGGATCACGGTCATGCCCAGGCCCTTGCGGGTCATTTCCATCAGCGCGTCCTTGAGCAGGGTGCCGCGTTGCACCTGTGGTAGTTCCTGGCCGGCGTGCATGACGTTTTCCACTTTCAGCAACAGCCGTCGACCCAGTGCACCACCGGGGTGGGAGAAGGCGAAGTCTTCGGCGGTAAAGCCGCGGGCTTCCAGCAGCGCAACAGCCAGGGCATCGCCCATGACCAGTGCTGCGGTGGTCGACGAGGTGGGCGCCAGGTTCAATGGGCAGGCTTCATGCTCGACGTGAACATTGAGGTTGACCTCGGCAGCCTTGGCCAGCGCCGACTCGGGGTTGCCGGTCACGCTGATCAGCTTGATGCCAAGGCGCTTGATCAGTGGCAGCAGGGTGACGATTTCATTGGTGGAGCCGGAGTTCGAGAGCGCCAGAATGATGTCGTCACGGGTGATCATGCCCATGTCACCATGGCTGGCTTCGGCCGGGTGCACGAAAAAAGCCGTTGTGCCGGTGCTGGCCAGGGTGGCGGCGATCTTGTTGCCGACGTGCCCGGATTTGCCCATGCCGACCACCACCACGCGGCCTTTGCTGGCCAGAATCATCTCGCAAGCGCGTACGAAATCCGCGTCGATATGGGGCAGCAGGCCTTGTACGGCCTCTACCTCGAGGCGGATGGTGCGTTGTGCCGATTGAATCAGGTCGCTGGATTGGCTCATGTCTGAAATCGTATAGCCCGATGAAAAGGCGGCGATTATAGCGGTTATGATCGAATCCCTCACGCTAGTTCGTCGCGCATTGTCACTCCTTGTTACCACGAAGCCTCTATAAAGAAGCTTTCAGTCATTCATGTTGTTGCACATGGCCCGGCTTTAGCCTTGGGCGCGTGGCCTTTGCAGTGATATAGTTCGCCGCCTGTTCGGCCTGCCCGGGAGGTATGTGCTTTCGCTGGAAAGCCAGGCGCCCGAGCAAGAGGCTGCATCGCAAGGAGTTTAGATGAGTGCCGATAACGCCTACGCGGTCGAGCTGAAGGGACTGACCTTCAAGCGCGGTGCGCGGAGCATTTTCAATAACGTTGATATTCGCATACCGCGCGGCAAGGTCACGGGCATCATGGGGCCGTCCGGGTGCGGCAAGACCACGCTCCTGCGTTTGATGGGCGCCCAGTTGCGGCCTACCAGCGGCGAAGTCTGGGTCAATGGGCAGAATTTGCCGGAGCTTTCGCGCAGCGACCTGTTCGATGCGCGCAAGCATATGGGCGTGCTGTTTCAGAGCGGCGCATTGTTTACCGACCTCGATGTGTTCGAGAACGTCGCCTTTCCGCTGCGGGTCCACACCCGGCTGCCGGAAGAAATGATCCGCGACATCGTTCTGCTCAAATTGCAGGCCGTGGGCCTGCGTGGCGCTATCGACCTGATGCCCGACGAACTGTCCGGTGGCATGAAGCGTCGTGTCGCGCTGGCCCGGGCGATTGCCCTGGATCCGCAGATCCTCATGTATGACGAGCCCTTTGTCGGCCAGGACCCTATCGCGATGGGCGTTCTGGTGCGCCTGATCCGCTTGCTCAACGATGCGCTGGGTATCACCAGCATCGTGGTTTCCCACGATCTGGCCGAGACCGCGAGCATTGCCGACTACATCTATGTGGTGGGCGACGGCCAGGTGCTGGGGCAGGGCACGCCAGACGAGTTGATGAACTCGGATGACCCACGGATTCGCCAGTTCATGACCGGTGAGCCTGATGGGCCGGTGCCGTATCACTTTCCAGCGACGGATTACCGCGCAGATCTTCTGGGGAAGCGCTGATGCGCAAAACTTCATTAATAGAACGTGTACGCCGGTTCGGCCACGCAGCCATTGATGCGCTGGCGGTGTTCGGGCGTGCGACGCTGTTCCTGTTTCATGCCCTGCTCGGTCGCGGTGGCATTGGCGGCGGTTTCGGGTTGCTGATCAAGCAGCTGCATTCGGTGGGCGTCATGTCCCTGGTGATCATCGTGGTCTCCGGGGTGTTCATCGGCATGGTGCTGGCCCTGCAAGGCTTCAACATCCTGTCCAGCTATGGTTCCGAGCAGGCTGTCGGGCAGATGGTTGCGCTGACGCTGTTGCGTGAACTGGGGCCGGTGGTGACGGCCTTGCTGTTCGCCGGGCGTGCCGGTTCGGCGTTGACAGCCGAAATCGGCAACATGAAATCCACCGAGCAGTTGTCCAGTCTGGAAATGATCGGGGTCGACCCGCTCAAGTACATCATTGCCCCGCGCCTGTGGGCCGGCTTCATTTCCCTGCCGGTGCTGGCGATGATTTTCAGCGTGGTGGGCATCTGGGGTGGTTCGTGGGTGGCGGTGGACTGGCTGGGCGTCTATGAGGGCTCCTACTGGTCGAACATGCAGAACAGCGTGACATTCACCGATGACGTCCTGAACGGGATCGTCAAAAGTGTTGTCTTTGCCTTTGTCGTGACCTGGATCGCCGTATTCCAAGGCTATGATTGTGAACCCACTTCCGAGGGGATCAGTCGTGCCACTACCAAGACCGTTGTGTACGCCTCGTTGGCTGTACTCGGCCTGGACTTTATTCTGACCGCCTTGATGTTTGGAGATTTCTGATGCAAAACCGCACCCTGGAAATCGGTGTCGGCCTTTTCCTGCTGGCTGGCATCCTGGCTTTGTTGTTGCTGGCGTTGCGGGTCAGCGGCCTGTCGCCGAGCCCGAGCACTGACACTTATAAACTTTACGCATATTTTGACAATATCGCCGGTTTGACGGTCAGAGCGAAGGTGACCATGGCCGGTGTAACCATCGGCAAGGTGACCGCGATCGATCTGGATCGCGACAGCTTTACCGGTCGGGTGACCATGGAGCTGGAAAAACGCGTCGATAACCTGCCGTCTGACTCTACCGCCTCTATCCTGACTGCGGGCCTGTTGGGCGAGAAGTACATCGGCATCAGTGTCGGCGGGGAAGAAAGTCTGCTCGCGGATGGCGCAACCATCCACGACACCCAGTCGTCGCTTGTGCTGGAAGACCTGATCGGTAAATTCCTGCTCAATACCGTTAGCAAAGAAGCTAAATGAGGAACTGTTAAATGATCTCTATCTTGCGACGTGGCCTGTTGGTAATGCTCGCGGCGCTGCCGTTGGTGGCCAACGCAGTGGCGGCGCCTTCGGCACACGATCTGGTACAGGACACTACCAATCGTATGCTTGCCGATCTGGCGGCCAACAAAGAAAAGTACAAGCAGGATCCGCAGGACTTTTATGCGGCGCTCGACAGCATTGTCGGTCCTGTCGTGGATGCCGAGGGTATTTCCAAGAGCATCATGACGGTCAAGTACTCGCGCAAGGCCACGCCTGCGCAGATGAAAACCTTTGAAGAGAACTTCAAAAAAGGTCTGTTTCAGTTCTATGGCAATGCCTTGCTGGAGTACAACAATCAGGGCATCGTCGTTGACCCGCCCAAGGACGAGTCGGGCGACCGCACCAGCGTCGGCATGACGGTCAAGGGCAGCAGCGGCGCGATCTACCCGGTTTCCTACACGCTGGAAAAGATCAATGGCGAATGGAAACTGCGCAACGTGATCATCAATGGCATCAACATTGGCAAACTGTTCCGTGACCAGTTCGCTGACGCGATGCAGCGCAATGGCAATGATCTGGACAAGACCATCAATGGTTGGGCCGGAGAAGTTGCCAAGGCCAAGCAGTCCACCGAGAAACAAAGCCAATGAGTGAGTCCGCCGTTCAAATGAACGAGGCTGGCGAGCTACAGCTCAGCGGTGTGCTGGATTATCGCAGCGGCCCGGGCCTGCGCGAGCAGGGCCAGGCGCTGATCAAGGCGAGCAAGGCTGCTGCGCTGGTGGTTGATTGTTCGGCGGTGACGAAGTCCAGTAGCATCGGCCTGTCGCTGCTGCTGTGCTTCATGCGCGATGCGCAGGCGGCCGGCAAGCCGTTGAGCATCCGCGGGATGCCAGAAGACATGCGCGAAATCGCCCAGGTCAGTGAGCTGACCGAGCTGTTGGCGCATCCCTAACCCGCATCGACAAACAAGCCCCCCGTCCGAGTCCTGCTTGGCGGGGTTCGCAGGCGCGGGGCTTTTTTGTATGATGTCCGACCCGCGCGCACAGGGCGCCGATTGAGGTTGAGCATGCAGGCCGTAGAAGTGAAGAGCTTCCTTGAAGGAAAGCTGCCCGGAACGTTGGTGGAAGTTGAGGGCGAAGGCTGCAATTTCCAGCTGAACGTGATTAGCGATGAACTGGCGGCATTGAGCCCGGTCAAGCGTCAGCAGCAGATCTATGCCCATTTGAACCCATGGATCACCGATGGCAGCATCCATGCGGTCACTATGAAATTTTTCAGCAGCGCGGCCTGGGCCGAGCGCACCTGAGCCCAAGGGCGTCGAGATTCTTATGGATAAATTGATTATTACCGGTGGCGTTCGTCTTGATGGCGAAATCCGCATCTCCGGGGCAAAGAACTCTGCCCTGCCGATCCTGGCTGCCACCCTGCTGTGCGACGGCCCGGTAACCGTGGCCAACCTGCCGCACCTGCACGACATCACCACGATGATTGAGCTGTTCGGTCGCATGGGCATTGAGCCGGTGATCGACGAAAAACTCAGCGTCGAAATCGACCCGCGCACCATCAAGACCCTGATCGCTCCGTACGAACTGGTTAAAACCATGCGTGCTTCGATTCTGGTGCTGGGCCCGATGGTTGCCCGCTTCGGTGAAGCCGAAGTCGCGTTGCCTGGCGGTTGCGCCATCGGTTCGCGTCCGGTCGACCTGCACATCCGTGGCCTGGAAGCCATGGGCGCGGTCATCGATGTCGAAGGCGGCTACATCAAGGCCAAGGCGCCTGAAGGCGGCCTGCGCGGTGCGCAGTTCTTCTTCGACACCGTCAGCGTAACCGGTACCGAGAACATCATGATGGCCGCCGCTCTGGCCAAGGGCCGCAGCGTACTGCAAAACGCCGCTCGCGAGCCTGAAGTGGTCGACCTGGCCAACTTCCTCAACGCCATGGGCGCCAAGGTTTCCGGCGCCGGCACCGACACCATCACCATCGATGGCGTCGAGCGTCTGCACACCACCACCTACAAGGTCATGCCCGATCGTATCGAAACCGGTACTTACCTGGTGGCGGCGGCCGTGACTGGCGGTCGTGTGAAGGTCAAGGACACCGATCCGACCATTCTCGAAGCGGTGTTGGAAAAGCTGCGCGAGTCGGGTGCCGAAATCACTTGCGGCGAAGACTGGATCGAACTGAACATGCACGGCAAGCGGGCCAAGGCCGTCAACGTGCGGACCGCTCCGTACCCGGCGTTCCCGACGGACATGCAGGCGCAGTTCATCTCCCTCAACGCCGTTGCCGAAGGCACGGGCGCCGTGATCGAGACGATCTTCGAAAACCGTTTCATGCACGTTTACGAACTGCACCGCATGGGCGCCAAAATCCAGGTCGAAGGCAACACTGCGATCGTCACCGGCACCGAAAAACTCAAGGGCGCGCCAGTCATGGCGACCGACTTGCGTGCTTCGGCCAGCCTGGTGATCTCGGCCCTGGTTGCCGAAGGCGACACCTTGATCGATCGCATCTACCACATAGACCGTGGCTACGAGTGCATCGAAGAGAAACTGCAGATGCTGGGCGCCAAGATCCGTCGCGTTCCGGGCTAGTAGTGCTGCATGGGCACAGGGACGTGCCTGTTGGATTGATATAAGTCGAGCCGGTTTCCGGCTCGATGCGTGTCCGGCGCCGATTGCGTCCGGGCATAAGATTGCTGATTAAGGGCTGACGTTTCCCATGCTGACTATCGCACTGTCCAAGGGCCGCATCCTTGACGACACCTTGCCGCTTCTGGCTGAAGCGGGCATCGTGCCGACCGAGAATCCGGACAAGAGCCGCAAGCTGATCATCCCCACGACCCAGGACGATGTACGTCTGCTGATCGTGCGCGCTACCGATGTGCCGACCTACGTCGAGCATGGTGCCGCGGACCTCGGCGTGGCCGGTAAGGATGTGCTGATGGAATATGGCGGCCAGGGCCTGTACGAGCCACTGGACCTGCAGATCGCCCAATGCAAGCTGATGACCGCCGGTAAAGTCGGTGCGATCGAGCCCAAGGGCCGCCTGCGCATCGCCACCAAGTTCGTCAACGTCGCCAAGCGCTACTACGCCGAGCAAGGTCGTCAGGTCGATATCATCAAGCTTTACGGCTCGATGGAGCTGGCGCCGCTGATCGGCCTGGCGGACAAGATCATCGACGTTGTCGACACCGGTAACACGCTGCGGGCCAATGGCCTGGAGCCACAGGATTTCATTGCTGCCATCAGCTCCCGGCTGATCGTCAACAAAGCTTCGATGAAAATGCAGCACGCCCGTATCCAGGCGTTGATCGACACCCTGCGCAAGGCAGTGGAGTCTCGACACCGCGGCTGATTCACCTGCGCGACGTTAAGTTGCGCCCGTCTATCCGCCTCATAGCCAGAATCTCAGGTGCCCAAGCGGAAACGACTGCTAAGTTAGGGCGCCTGAGTTTTTGCCATTCCTATGAGGCTCTCGCTATGACCGCACCGACTGCAATTCGCCGACTCAACGCTGCTGACCCGGATTTCGCGCATCATCTGGATCATCTGCTGAGCTGGGAAAGTGTGTCTGACGACTCGGTCAATCAGCGGGTGCTGGACATCATCAAGGCTGTGCGTGAGCGTGGCGACGCGGCACTGGTGGACTTTACCCGCCAGTTCGACGGCCTGGACGTAGCGTCCATGGCCGACCTGATCCTGCCGCGCGAGCGTCTGGAACTGGCACTGACCCGTATCTCCGTGCCCCAGCGCGAAGCCCTGGAAGTCGCCGCCGCCCGTGTGCGCAGCTACCACGAAAAGCAGAAGCAGGACTCCTGGAGCTACACCGAGGCCGACGGCACCGTGCTGGGCCAGAAAGTCACGCCGCTGGACCGTGCCGGCCTGTACGTCCCGGGTGGCAAGGCATCGTACCCGTCGTCGGTGTTGATGAACGCGATTCCGGCCAAGGTCGCCGGTGTCACCGAAGTGGTCATGGTCGTACCGACTCCGCGCGGTGAAATCAACGAGCTGGTACTGGCCGCCGCTTGCATCGCCGGCGTTGACCGTGTGTTCACCATCGGTGGTGCCCAAGCGGTTGCCGCGCTGGCTTACGGCACCGAAAGCGTGCCGAAGGTCGACAAGGTGGTAGGCCCGGGCAACATCTATGTCGCCACCGCCAAGCGCCACGTGTTTGGCCAGGTCGGTATCGACATGATTGCCGGCCCTTCGGAAATTCTCGTGGTTTGTGACGGTCAGACCGATCCGGACTGGATCGCCATGGACCTGTTTTCCCAGGCCGAGCACGACGAAGACGCTCAGGCGATTCTGGTCAGCCCGGATGCCGAGTTCCTCGACAAGGTTGCCGCCAGCATCGACAAGCTGATGCCGACCATGGAGCGTGCCGCGATCATCGAAACCTCGATCAATGGCCGTGGTGCACTGATCAAGGTTCGCGACATGGAGCAGGCCATCGAAGTCGCCAACCGCATTGCTCCGGAACACCTGGAGTTGTCGGTCGCCGATCCGCAAGCCTGGCTGCCGCAGATCCGTCACGCTGGCGCAATCTTCATGGGCCGCCACACCTCTGAGGCCTTGGGCGACTACTGCGCAGGTCCCAACCACGTGTTGCCGACCTCCGGTACTGCGCGTTTCTCCTCGCCGCTGGGTGTTTACGACTTCCAGAAACGTTCGTCGATCATCTTCTGCTCCGAGCAAGGTGCGTCAGAACTGGGCAAGACTGCTTCCGTGCTGGCCCGTGGCGAATCGCTGAGCGCTCACGCACGTAGCGCCGAATACCGCATCAAAGACGAAGCGAAGGGGAACTGAGCATGAGCAAATTCTGGAGCCCGTTCGTCAAGGATCTGGTGCCTTATGTGCCGGGTGAGCAGCCGAAGCTGACCAAACTGGTCAAGCTCAACACCAACGAGAACCCGTACGGTCCGTCGCCAAAAGCCTTGGCGGCGATGCAGACCGAACTCAATGACAACCTGCGCCTGTACCCGGACCCGAACAGCGATCTGCTGAAAAATGCAGTCGCCAAGTATTACGGCGTGCAGAGCAATCAGGTGTTCCTCGGCAACGGTTCGGATGAGGTGCTGGCGCACATTTTCCACGGTCTGTTGCAACACGAGCAGCCGATTCTGTTCCCGGACATCAGCTATAGCTTCTACCCGGTGTATTGCGGGCTGTACGGCATCAAGTTCGATGCAGTGCCGCTGGATGAGGAATTCCAGATCAACCCGGCGGACTACGCCAAGCCGAACGGCGGGATCATTTTCCCTAACCCGAACGCGCCGACCGGTTGCCTGCTGGCACTGGACGCGGTCGAGCAAATCCTCAAGGCCAGCCCGAACTCGGTGGTGGTTGTGGATGAGGCTTATATCGACTTCGGCGGCGAGACAGCGATCAGTCTGGTGGACCGTTATCCGAACCTGCTGGTGACTCAAACCCTGTCCAAGTCCCGTTCGCTGGCGGGCCTGCGGGTTGGCCTGGCGGTTGGGCACCCGGAGCTGATCGAGGCGCTGGAGCGGATCAAGAACAGCTTCAACTCCTATCCGCTGGACCGTCTGGCGAATGTCGGCGCGGCGGCGGCGTTCGAGGATCGCGAGTACTTCGACAAGACTTGCCGTCTGGTCATCGAGAGCCGTGAGTGGGTGATCGCGCAGTTGCAGGCCAAGGGCTTTGAAGTGTTGCCGTCGGCAGCGAACTTCATTTTTGCCCGGCATCCGCAGCATGACGCGGCAGGGCTGGCGGCGAAACTGCGCGAGCAGGGCGTGATCGTGCGCCACTTCAAGCAGGAGCGGATTGCGCAGTTCCTGCGGATCTCCATCGGCACACCTGAGCAGAACCAGGCGCTGATTGACGGTCTTGGCGATCTTTAACCCACGACTAACCCTAATGTGGGAGCGGGCTTGCTCGCGAATACGGTTTTTCATTCAACAGAAATGTTGACTGATCGACCGCTTTCGCGAGCAAGCCCGCTCCCATATTGGTTCTTGTATACGGCTTCAGTCTTCTTCTTTCTCTTTGACCGGAGCCGGCGGCGGACGCAGGCCGATTTCCGCGCTCAGCTTGAGTTCCTTGCCGTTGCGCATCACCTGGATCGACACCTTGTCGGTCGGTTTGATCCGCGCCACCTGATTCATCGAACGGCGACCATCACCCGCCGGCTCGCCGTCGATGGCAAGAATCACATCGCCCAGTTGCAGGCCGGCTTTCTGCGCCGGACCGTCGCGGAAAATTCCCGCAACGACAATTCCCGGACGTCCCGACAAGCCAAAGGACTCGGCCAGTTCCTGGGTCAACGGCTGCACTTCAATGCCCAGCCAGCCGCGAATCACCTGGCCGTGTTCGATGATCGACTTCATCACCTCCATCGCCAGTTTCACCGGGATCGCGAAGCCGATGCCCTGGGAGCCACCGGACTTGGAGAAAATCGCCGTATTGATGCCGGTCAGGTTGCCGCTTGCATCCACCAGCGCACCACCGGAGTTGCCGGGGTTGATCGCCGCATCGGTCTGGATGAAGTCTTCATAGTTGTTCAGGCCCAGCTGATTGCGCCCGGTGGCACTGATAATACCCATGGTCACGGTCTGGCCGACGCCGAACGGGTTGCCAATGGCCAGCGCGACGTCGCCGATGCGGATGTTGTCGGAACGACCGACCGTGATCGATGGCAAACTTTTCAGATCGATCTTCAGCACCGCAAGGTCGGTTTCCGGATCGCTACCGATCACCCGGGCCAGGGTCTCACGCCCGTCCTTGAGCGCCACGACAATCTGGTCGGCACCGCTGGTCACGTGGTTGTTGGTCAGGATGTAGCCTTCCGGGCTCATGATCACGCCGGAACCCAGGCTCGACTCCATGCGCTTTTGCTTGGGCGAGTTGTCGCCGAAAAAGCGCCGGAACTGCGGGTCTTCAAACAGCGGATGAGAGGGTTTGTTAATGACCTTGGTGGTGTAGAGGTTGACCACCGACGGCGCGGCCGTGGTCACCGCGTCGGCGTAAGACACCGGCCCTTGCTGTACGCTGGTGGTTTGCGGGGCTTGTTGCAGATTGACGTCGAGGCTCGGGAGCCCGACCCACTGCGGGTAACGCTGGATGATTAACAGAGCGACAAGCACGCCGGCCAACAGCGGCCAGCCGGAAAAACGCAGCGCCTTGAGCATTAAGCACGTCCTGAGAGAGTTGCAGGCGGAATGAGACCGCTCATAATGTCGCGCATTATACGAGGCCGCGCGTGCCTCTGAACGGGATATTTAGGAGTCTTTTATGGCCGTAGCCCTGAGCACCCTGGTCGAAGAAGCCGACCGTTACCTTGGCAGTTCGAAAATTGCCGATTATTGCCCCAACGGCCTGCAAGTGGAGGGGCGGCCGCAGGTGCTGCGCATCGTCAGCGGCGTCACCGCCAGTCAGGCCCTGCTCGATGCCGCCGTGCAAGCCAACGCCGATCTGGTGCTGGTGCATCATGGCTACTTCTGGAAGGGCGAGAATCCGTGCATCACTGGCATGAAGCAGCGTCGCCTGAAGACCTTGCTCAAGCACGACATCAGCCTGCTCGCTTACCACTTACCCCTGGATCTGCACCCGGACGTCGGCAATAACGTGCAGTTGGCGCGTCAGCTGGATATCACCGTCGAAGGCCCGCTCGATCCGGATAACCTGAAGATCGTCGGCCTGGTCGGTTCGTTGAATGAACCGGCGACCCCCCGGGATTTCGCCCGACGGGTCCAGGAAGTCATGGGCCGCGAGCCACTGTTGATTGAAGGTAGTGCGGTGATCCGTCGGGTTGGCTGGTGCACCGGGGGTGGCCAGGGCTACATCGATCAGGCAGTAATGGCCGGGTGCGACCTGTTCCTCAGTGGCGAGGCGTCCGAGCAAACCTTCCACAGTGCCCGGGAAAACGACATCAGCTTCATCGCCGCCGGCCACCACGCCACCGAGCGTTATGGTGTTCAGGCGCTGGGGGATTACCTGGCACGACGCTTTGCCCTTGAACACATCTTCATCGATTGCCCGAACCCGATCTGACGGTGAACGCGACACTGTAGGAGCGAGCATGCTCGCGATGAACCTGAGAACAACGCCGGGTGTCAGGTTTCCAGCGTTATCGTTGACGACCATCGCGAGCCTGCTCGCTCCTACAGAAGCTCCCGTATCGCCCAAACGAGCAGGCATATTCATATATTTTTTCGATCTAGTTGGCGTCCTGATTAGAAGAGGTCGCTGTGCTAGGATTCCTCGCTCGAACACGGCCCGCTGGCCGTTCATAAGAAAGCTTTCGTGAGTAGCCATGGTCGACAAACTGACGCATCTGAAACAGCTGGAGGCGGAAAGCATCCACATCATCCGCGAGGTGGCCGCCGAGTTCGATAACCCGGTGATGCTGTACTCCATCGGTAAGGACTCCGCCGTGATGCTGCATCTGGCACGCAAGGCGTTCTTCCCGGGCAAGCTGCCGTTTCCGGTGATGCACGTCGACACCCAGTGGAAATTCCAGGAGATGTACAGCTTCCGCGACAAGATGGTCGCGGAACTGGGCCTCGACCTGATCACTCACGTCAATCCTGACGGCGTGGCGCAGGGCATCAACCCGTTCACCCACGGCAGTGCCAAGCACACCGACATCATGAAGACCGAAGGCCTCAAGCAGGCCCTGGACAAACATGGTTTCGACGCCGCCTTCGGTGGTGCGCGCCGCGATGAAGAGAAATCCCGCGCCAAGGAGCGCGTGTACTCGTTCCGCGACAGCAAGCATCGCTGGGACCCGAAGAACCAGCGTCCCGAGTTGTGGAACGTCTACAACGGCAAGGTCAACAAGGGCGAATCCATCCGCGTCTTCCCGTTGTCGAACTGGACCGAGCTGGACATCTGGCAGTACATCTACCTCGAAGGCATCCCGATCGTGCCGCTGTACTTCGCCGCCGAGCGTGAAGTCATCGAGAAGAACGGCACCCTGATCATGATCGACGACGAGCGCATCCTCGAACACCTGAGCGATGAAGACAAAGCCCGTATCGTCAAAAAGAAAGTGCGTTTCCGTACCCTTGGTTGCTACCCGTTGACGGGCGCGGTGGAGTCCGAGGCCGAAAGCCTCACGGACATCATTCAGGAAATGCTCCTGACGCGAACTTCCGAGCGCCAGGGCCGTGTCATCGACCACGATGGCGCCGGCTCCATGGAAGACAAAAAACGTCAGGGTTATTTCTAAGGGGTTGTCATGTCGCACGTATCTGATTTGATCAGCGAGGACATCCTCGCCTACCTGGGCCAGCACGAACGTAAAGAGCTGCTGCGCTTTCTGACCTGCGGTAACGTCGATGACGGCAAGAGCACCCTGATCGGGCGCCTGCTGCACGACTCCAAGATGATTTACGAAGATCACCTGGAAGCCATTACCCGCGACTCGAAAAAAGTCGGCACCACCGGCGAAGACATCGACCTGGCATTGCTGGTCGACGGCCTGCAGGCCGAGCGCGAGCAAGGCATCACCATCGATGTCGCGTACCGCTATTTCTCCACCGCCAAGCGCAAATTCATCATCGCCGACACCCCCGGCCATGAGCAGTACACCCGCAACATGGCCACCGGTGCTTCCACCTGTGACCTGGCGATCATCCTGGTCGACGCCCGTTACGGCGTGCAGACCCAGACCCGTCGCCACAGCTTCATCGCCTCGTTGCTGGGCATCAAGCATATCGTTGTGGCCATCAACAAGATGGACCTCAAGGGCTTCGACCAGGGCGTGTTCGAGTCGATCAAGGCCGACTACCTGGCGTTCGCCGAAGGCCTGAAGCTCAAGCCGACCAGCATGCACTTCGTGCCGATGTCTGCCCTCAAGGGCGACAACGTGGTGAACAAGTCCGAGCGCTCGCCGTGGTACACCGGCCAGTCACTGATGGAAATCCTCGAGACCGTGGAAGTGGCGGGCGATCGCAACTTTACCGACCTGCGTTTCCCGGTGCAGTACGTCAACCGTCCAAACCTGAACTTCCGTGGTTTCGCCGGCACCCTGGCCAGCGGCATCGTCAAGAAAGGCGACGAAGTCGTGGTCCTGCCTTCGGGCAAGAGCAGCCGCGTGAAGTCCATCGTCACCTTCGAAGGCGAACTGGAGCACGCAGGTCCTGGCCAGGCTGTGACGCTGACCATGGAAGACGAGATCGATATCTCCCGTGGCGACCTCTTGGTGCATGCCGACAACGTTCCGCCAGTCACCGACAGCTTCGAAGCGATGCTGGTGTGGATGGCTGAAGAGCCAATGCTGCCGGGCAAGAAGTACGACATCAAGCGCGCCACCAGTTACGTGCCGGGCTCGATTGCCAGCATCGTCAATAAGGTCGACGTGAACACTTTGGAAGAAGGTCCGGCCAGCGCATTGCAGCTGAACGAAATCGGCAAGGTCAGGATCGCGCTCGACGCGCCGATTGCCCTCGACGGTTACGACAGCAACCGCACCACCGGCGCGTTCATCATCATTGACCGGTTGACCAACGGCACCGTTGGCGCTGGCATGATCGTCGCCCAGCCTTTGGCCCACGGCACCAGCACGCACCACGGCAAACTGGCTCACGTCGCTACCGAAGAGCGCGCTCAGCGCTTCGGCCAGCAACCGGCCACCGTATTGTTCAGCGGCCTGTCGGGCGCGGGCAAGAGCACTCTGGCTTATGCCGTCGAGCGCAAGCTCTTCGACCTGGGCCGTGCGGTGTTTGTGCTCGATGGCCAGAACCTGCGTCACGACCTGAACAAAGGTCTGCCGCAGGATCGCGCCGGGCGTACCGAGAACTGGCGTCGTGCGGCCCACGTCGCCCGTCAGTTCAACGAAGCCGGCCTGCTGACCCTGGCAGCGTTCGTTGCGCCGAGTGCTGAAGGTCGTGAACAGGCCAAGGACCTGATCGGCAAAGAGCGTCTGGTGACGGTCTACGTCCAGGCCTCGCCGGCGGTCTGTGCCGAGCGTGACCCGCAAGGCCTGTACGCTGCTGCCGGCGATAACATCCCGGGCGAATCCTTCCCGTACGATGTGCCGCTGGATGCCGATCTGGTGATCGACACCCAGTCTGTTTCGCTGGAAGAGGGCGTGAAGCAGGTGCTGGATCTGTTGCGTAGCCGCGGCGCGATCT
Organism: Pseudomonas sp. GW821-FHT09H03; assembly: GCF_059415945.1. NCBI lineage: Bacteria > Pseudomonadati > Pseudomonadota > Gammaproteobacteria > Pseudomonadales > Pseudomonadaceae > Pseudomonas > Pseudomonas sp. GW821-FHT09H03. Next base: position 68,081 of record NZ_JBWKOF010000008.1, read on the forward strand.
AAGCAGGAATAGCACCAAGCTTCCGGTTTCAAGCTGCAAACAAAAACCCGCATACGAGTGATCGTCTGCGGGTTTTTTTGTGCTCGGGATTTACGGTTAACAAAGCGCTCTGCGAGCGGGGTTTCCGCGATGGGCGCCGCAGTCATCATAGTTACTGACTGATCAGTCCCAATATCAGCCGAGGAAGCAGTTGGTCGTCTCCCGTCAATTTCCAGCGTCATTAGCACTTGGGAAATGGACTACAGGGTTATCGGAAATGGGTAAGTTACGTTTCTTTGTGTAGGGGGATATTGTCTTTGACAGAGGCAAGACCCCAGGGGGTATGCGTTTTTTAAAGTTGTTTCTTGCTATTCGAGCGTGGCGTTATAAGTTGGGTTATTTCTAAATTGTGAATAACCACAAAAATACTCAGCGCTATGTCGGTAGTGTTGTTGTTCAGGTTTGTGGGTGCCTCTATGTGTGCAAAAAAAACATCTATTTCAGTTCGGTATATTGCTAGTTTTGGTGAGATTGTTCTTTGTGTGGTATTGCTTTTTTGTTTGTTGTTAGCCTTGTTTTTTATAGGTGGTGGAATAAAAAAAATCCCGCCATTGCCAGAGCAGTTTGTTATGGAGAGGGCTTGTGTTTTTCGGGCCGTTTCGCACGAAAAGAGCTCCTCGTATTTATACCTTAGAGTCGGAGTGGGTGATGAGTCATATAAGTACGTCATTGAGGCTCATAGTGGTGATGTGCGGCATCTGGATTTTAGTAAGTCACGAAAGCTCTGGGTTGCCGTAGATTCGGATCGAAGTAAAAAATTTGTTTGGTCGGTTTATGATGCTGGCGGTGGGTTGCTGATCAGTCGGTCAGACATATTGTACTGGGCGAAATACCAGAACGTTGGTGTCTATTTAGTAATGTTTGGTTGGTCTGTTTCGTCTTTGTGGTTGCTTGTTTTTGTTATTAGGGACGGTGTTTGGAATAGATGTGTTTCTAAAAGGAAGGGATATGAAGATCGAGAAAATTGATGGTGAAATATATGTAGTCGACGACTTTTTAACGGAAAGCGAAGAGGCTGGTATAAATCTTCAGCTTAAGGGGGCTGTCTGGAGATACAACTGGCCGAATTATGAAGAACTCCCGTTCGTTCGACCCTGCTGGCATGTATTCATCGCAGGTAAAGGCCGTCCTGATCGAAAGTCCTGCTTAGAAGAGTTGAGTAATAATGAGTCGTGGTGTTTTCTGATCGGTTTTTGGGAGCGCTTCATAGGATTACATAACTTTGACATGACATTGTTAGGTGTTTACGCGAACGGGCAGACGTTTGGGCAGGACACCATTATTCACCGCGATAACAAAACGCATTCAGGACTGACAGTGATCGTTTTCGGTAACGAATACTGGCCGACGTCTTGGGGAGGGGAGCTCGTTTTTTATGATGATACGAAACAAAATATCATTAAGGCGGTACTTCCGAAATCTCGTCGGGTAGTGATTTTCGATGGGCGGATTCCCCATGCTGCAAGATCACCTTCCGTGAAGTGTGACCAGGTAAGAATGACATTAGCATTTAAAACTGTGATCAAGGAGTAAGGTATGGCCGGGAAAGCTGAGATATTTGTGGGCGTGGTGAACGATGGTGTTACTGTCGGTTCGGGCGCGACTGCGGTGGCAGATCAGTTTTTAGTAAATGGGAATGGTATGGTGGTGTTGAATCAGGCTGCACAGACCGGGGCTGTTATAGCTAGCGTGACGTCTGTCACCAAAATAGCAGGTCCATATGTGCCGATTGTGAGTATGCCTGCCAATATAACTGCAGGAACGATTACATTACTAAAGATAGGGGTAGACATTAGGGATGGCGCGAAATTTGATTTGAATGATGTTGTTAGTCTTGTTGGTAATGTTGCAGGTGTGATCGCGACTATGGCCGTTTTAATGGCTTCTCCGACGGTGGTTGTTGTCAGTTTGAGTGTTTCTGCTGTTGCTGGTGGATACTCAATCTATCAATCGCAAGTCGTTAAAGATATCATAACAAATGCGGCAGCCTTCTTTGAGGGGAATGCGCTGGATAATTATATCGATTATGTTTGGGCTCCCGATATGAAGTTTGTGCATAAAGACGTATTGGGGGTGTCGTACAATAGTCAAATGCTTTCACTCAATTGGTCGCCTGAGACCGGGGAGGTGGTGCCTTCGGCAGTATCTACAATTAGTGAGGATAGTGGGGGTGGGGGTTTTGCTCCGCCAACGAATCCTGTGCTTCCGACTCCTCCTCCTGATATAGTTCCAACAATCACCATCGGTCCCCTTGAATTTGGTAATGGAAATGCTGGTGCAGACGATAACGGTGATGAGTATGGGTGCTGCACTAGTGGAAGTGATGGTTATGTGTAATTGCCCACATACATAGCTAATGTCGTTCTGATTCTTTCTCCGATTTAAAATCTCGTTAACGAATTATTCGTCGGTCAAGTAATAATGGTGAGTTAGGCTGTGCTGATTAGTGCGTCTGCGTGTTTCCCTCGTCAGCCCTTTGATCCGTATTAACCTGGAACGAAGCTAAAATTTTTTTTCAAAAACTCTCGGTTGTGTCGCTTGAGAAGGCGTCAAGCAAGTTCTGGATCTGTTGCGCAAACGTGGCGCGATCTAATTCTTAGCCAGAAATGAATAACCCGCCGACGAGTGATCAACGGCGGGTTTTTTATTTCAGGTCGACCCGGTCAACTGTGGGAGCGGGCTTGCTCGCGAATACGGACGAACATTCAACGTTGATGCCGACTGATGCGCCGCTTTCGCGAGCAAGCCCGCTCCCACATTGGTTCAGCGGCGGTCTGGGTATTCCCGATGCATTTGCCCCAACAACGCATCCTTGTCTTCCCACAACTGGTTGATCCAGCCTTGGAACTGCAGTCGGTATTCCCCATCCTGATCGTAGTTCTTGCCAATGAACTGCGGCGGAATCTTCAGTTCCTCAAAATGCACCACCACATCCGCGACATTCCCGCACAGTAAATCCCAGAAACCGGGACGTCCGGCGGGGTAGTGAATAGTCACGTTGACGATGGATTCCAATTGCTCACCCATGGCATCCAGCACGAATGCAATGCCGCCAGCCTTGGGTTTGAGCAAGTACTTGAACGGTGACTTTTGCTGGGCGTGCTTGCCCTCGGTGAAGCGCGTGCCCTCGACGAAATTGAAAATCCCCACCGGGTTATGGCGAAATTTCGCGCACGTCTTGCGGGTGGTTTCCAGGTCCTTGCCTTTCTTCTCCGGGTGCTTTTCCAGATAAGCCTTGGAGTAGCGCTTCATGAACGGAAAATCGAGCGCCCACCAGGCCAGGCCGATCACAGGGACCCAGATCAGCTCTTGCTTGAGAAAGAACTTCAACGGCTGGATGCGGCGGTTGAGCACGTATTGCAGCACGAGGATGTCGACCCAGCTCTGGTGGTTGCTGGTGATCAGGTAGGAGTGTTGATAGTCGAGACCTTGCAGGCCACTGATGTGCCAACGGGTACGGCGCACCAGATTCATCCAGCCTTTATTGTTGCTGATCCAGGCTTCGTGGGTATGGCTCATCAGCCAGTGTGCGAAACGCCGGGTAAGGGCGAACGGCAAGGCTTTCAACAGCGCCACGCAGAACAGAAAGGTGCAGAGCAATATCGTGTTCAGAGCCAACAGCACAGAGGTGATCACGCCTCGCAGCGGTGCAGGTAGAAAATCCAGCATTTAAATATCCATAGGTCGGTTGGCAGCCTGAATCGCGGTCAGTGCGATGGTATAGACGATGTCGTCGACCTGCGCGCCGCGCGGCAGGTCGTTCACCGGTTTGCGCAGGCCTTGCAGCATCGGCCCGAGGCTGACGCAGTCGGCGCTGCGCTGCACAGCTTTGTGAGTGGTGTTACCGGTGTTGAGGTCGGGGAACACGAATACCGTGGCGCGACCGGCCACCTGGCTGTTCGGCGCCAGTTGCCGGGCCACGGTTTCGTTGGCGGCGGCGTCGTACTGCAACGGGCCATCGATCAGCAGTGAATTTTGCTGTTCGTGGGCGAGCAGGGTGGCCTCGCGCACTTTTTCGACTTCTTCGCCACTGGCCGAATCACCGCTGGAGTAGCTGATCATAGCCACCCGTGGCGTGATGCCGAACGCAGCGGCCGAGTCGGCGCTTTGCAGGGCAATCTCGGCCAGTTCACTCGCGCTCGGGTGCGGGTTCATGACGCAGTCGCCATAGACCAGCACTTCTTCGGGAAACAGCATGAAGAACACCGACGACACCAAGGTGCAGCCGGGCGCGGTCTTGATCAGCTGCAGGGCTGGGCGGATGGTGTTGGCGGTGGAGTGAATGACACCCGATACCAGGCCGTCGACCTCATCCAGCGCCAGCATCATGGTGCCGATCACCACGGTGTCTTCCAGTTGCTGCTCGGCCATTGGCGCGTTGAGGCTCTTGCTTTTGCGCAGGGCGACCATGGGTTCGACGTAGCGCTCGCGGATCAAATCCGGATCGAGGATTTCCAGCCCCGGCGGCAGCTCGATGCCCTGGGCGCGAGCGACCGCCTGCACGTCTTCGGGTTTGGCCAGCAACACGCAGCGAGCGATGCCGCGCGCCTGGCAGATCGCCGCGGCCTGCACGGTCAGCGGCTCGCTGCCTTCGGGCAGGACGATGCGCTTGTTGGCGCCTTGGGCGCGCTGGATCAATTGATAGCGGAATACCGCCGGCGACAGGCGCATCTCCCGAGGTGTGCCGCAGCGCTGGTGCAGCCAGTTGGCGTCCAGATGGCTGGCGACGAAATCGGTGATGATCTCCGCGCGCTCGCGGTCATCGATGGGGATCTCCTTGTTCAGGCCGTTCAACTGGTTGGCGGTGTCGTAGGAGCCGGTGCTCACCGACAACACCGGCAGGCCAGCCTGCAAGGCGCCTCGGCACAGGTCCATGATGCGCGGGTCGGGCAGGGTGTCGCTGGTCAGCAACAGGCCGGCCAGAGGCACGCCATTCATCGCCGCGAGGCTGACGGCGAGGATGATGTCGTCGCGATCGCCGGGGGTTACCACCAGCACGCCGGGCTTGAGCAGCTCCACAGTGTTGCGCATGGTGCGCGCGCAAATGATGATTTTGGTCATGCGTCGGGTTTCGTAGTCGCCGGCGTTGAGCACTTGCGCGCCCATCAGGTCGGCTACGTCGCGGGTGCGCGGTGCGTTCAATTCCGGCTGGAACGGAATGCAGCCCAGCAGGCGGAAATCGCCACTGCGCAACAGTGGCGAATGTTCCTTCAGCCGTGCGGCGAACGCCTCCATGCTCTCGTCGGTCTTGACCTTGTTGAGAATCACGCCAAGGACTTTCGGGTCCTTCGGGCCACCGAACAATTGCGCCTGCAATTCCACGCGGCCGGACAGTTCGGTCAGCACTTCGTTTTCCGGTGCCGAGACCAGAATCACCTCGGCGTCGAGGCTCTTGGCCAGATGCAGGTTGACCCGTGCGGCGTAGCTGGCGCTGCGGGTCGGCACCATGCCTTCGACGATCAGCACGTCCTTGCCGATGGCGGCCTGCTGATAGAGCGTGATGATCTCTTCGAGCAATTCGTCCAGTTGACCATCGCCCAGCATGCGCTCGACATGGGCCAGACCCAAAGGCTGTGGTGGTTTGAGCCCGTGGGTGCGGGCCACCAGCTCGGTGGAGCGCTCGGGCCCGGTGTCGCCGGGATGGGGCTGGGCAATCGGCTTGAAGAAGCCGACTTTCAGGCCGGCTCGCTCAAGGGTGCGCACCAGCCCGAGGCTGATGGAGGTCAGACCCACGCCAAAATCGGTGGGGGCGATAAAAAAAGTTTGCATGCGGATTCTCTGGAGGTGCATGGCAATGGTGACGGCCTATGACTGGCCCTCTACCGAAATTCAGTGGTCAAGATTATCGCTAACCGAGCCTTGTGCGCACCAACCGCAAGCAAAGGGTTGGCCTATTTTTTCCTGGCGTTGCGCAGGGTCCATGACCCAGGCCCGGGATTGCCACGGCGGCTGATGCCGCAGGTGCTGGGTATGGCCGCAGGAAAGCTCGGCCACCCAGTGCCCGTCCTCGTCCTGATGGAAGCCTTTGATCGTCGAATCCCGTCTGTCCGGGTTGTGTTCGCTTTCGGGCGATGGCTTCGCTAAACTTGGTCTTTCAAATTTCTTATGCAAAAGGTCTCGCCCCATGCTGATCGCCGCCAATAAGGCTGTCTCCATCGACTATACCCTGACCAACGACGCTGGTGAGGTCATCGACAGCTCCGCCGGCGGCGCGCCGCTGGTTTACCTGCAAGGTGCAGGCAATATCATCCCGGGCCTGGAAAAGGCACTGGAAGGCAAGGCCGTTGGCGACGAACTGACTGTAGCCGTTGAACCTGAAGACGCTTACGGCGAATACGCTGCCGAACTGGTCAGCACCCTGAGCCGCAGCATGTTCGAAGGCGTCGATGAACTGGAAGTGGGCATGCAGTTCCACGCTTCCGCTCCGGACGGCCAGATGCAGATCGTGACCATTCGCGACCTCGATGGCGACGACGTTACCGTTGACGGCAACCACCCGTTGGCTGGTCAGCGCCTGAATTTCCAGGTCAAGATCATCAACATCCGCGATGCCAGCCAGGAAGAAATCGCTCATGGTCACGTCCATGGCGAAGGTGGCCATCACCACTGATTTCTGCGCTAAGCTCAGATAACTGGAGAGGCGCCCCGAGGGCGCCTTTTTAGTCTGCGGTCGTCCCGGCGACACCGCCAAGTGGCTGTTTCGAGAAGAACACGGGAATCTGGAGTACGCGATGAGTGCTTTTCACGACCTTAAATTGACAGCCCTGGATGGACAGGAGCTACCACTGGCGCCCTTCAAAGGGCAAGTTGTGCTGGTGGTTAACGTCGCGTCCAAATGTGGCCTGACTCCGCAGTACGCAGCGCTGGAAAACCTTTACCAGCAATACAAGGCCAAAGGCTTCAGCGTGCTGGGCTTGCCCTGCAACCAGTTTGCCGGGCAGGAACCGGGTAGCGAGCAGGAGATCAAGGATTTCTGCAGCCTCAACTATGGCGTGACCTTTCCGTTATCCAGCAAGCTGGAAGTCAACGGACACGAGCGTCATCAGTTGTACCGCCTGCTGGCGGGAGAGGGCGCGGAGTTCCCCGGCGACATCACCTGGAACTTCGAGAAGTTCCTGTTGGGCAAGGACGGCCGCGTACTGGCGCGTTTCTCGCCGCGCACGGCGCCGGATGATCCGACCATTGTCCATGCGATTGAAAAAGCCCTGAGCTGACGTCCCCCTGGAGGAGCGAGCATGCGCGCGATGGTCGTGAACGATAACGCGGGGTAACTGACACCCCACGGCGTTCTCAGGTTTATCGCGAGCAGGCTCGCTCCTGCAACGTTATTCGTTACCTTTTGAGCCTTAATCACCAAAATCAATAATGCTGTTAAATGCTTTGCGGACGCAATATTATGGCTGTCATAAAGTCATTCTTCCGTGGAGCGTCCCATGCCAGTAAAAGCCCTGTTCAAACCGTTCCACCTCGGCACCCTCCAATTGCCGACCCGCGTCGTCATGGCGCCGATGACCCGCTCGTTTTCCCCAGGTGGCGTCCCTAATTCCAAAGTGATCGAATACTACCGTCGTCGCGCCGCTGCGGGCGTCGGCCTGATCATCACCGAAGGCACCACCGTCGGGCACCAGGCTTCTAACGGTTACCCGAACGTTCCGCATTTCTACGGTGAAGCGGCTCTGGCTGGCTGGAAAAAAGTCGTCGACGCGGTCCACGCCGAAGGCGGCAAGATCGTTCCGCAACTGTGGCATGTGGGCAACGTGCGTCGCATCGGCACCGAGCCGGACGCCGGCGTGCCGGGTTACGGCCCGTCGGAAAAAGTGAAGGACGGCCAGGTCGTGGTTCACGGCATGACTAAACAAGATATCCAGGAGGTGATCGCCGCGTTCGCCCAAGCGGCAAAGGATGCCCAGAGCATCGGCATGGACGGCGTGGAAATCCACGGCGCCCACGGCTATCTGGTCGACCAGTTCTTCTGGGAAGGCAGCAACCAGCGCACCGACGAATACGGCGGCAGCCTGGCCAACCGTTCGCGCTTCGCCATCGAGCTGATTCAGGCGGTGCGTGCCGCAGTCGGGGAAGATTTCCCGATTATCTTGCGCTTTTCGCAGTGGAAACAGCAGGACTACACCGCGCGCCTGGTACAAACCCCGGAGGCGCTGGGCGAGTTCCTCAAGCCGTTGTCTGATGCGGGTGTGGATATTTTCCACTGCTCGACCCGCCGTTTCTGGGAGCCGGAATTCGACGGTTCCGAGCTGAACCTGGCAGGCTGGACCCGCCAACTCACCGGCAAGCCAACCATCACTGTGGGCAGCGTCGGCCTGGACGGCGAGTTCCTGCAGTTCATGGTCAACACCGACAAGGTCGCGCAGCCTGCCAGCCTGGAGAAGCTGCTGGAGCGCCTGAACAACGATGAGTTCGACCTGGTTGCGGTCGGTCGTGCCTTGCTGGTTGACCCGGACTGGGCGCAGAAAGTGCGTGACGGTCGCGAGGAAGACATCCTGCCGTTCAGTCGTGAGGCGTTGATGACGCTGGTTTAAGCGACGTCTGGACTTACGCCTTCGCGAGCAAGCCCGCTCCCACATTTGACCTCATCTCTCTGAGATAACCCGGTAACCTGTGGGAGCGGGCTTGCTCGCGAAGACTGACTAAAGGGCACTACAAAATCAGGGAACAATCGGTGTATTCGGCACCACCAGTTCCCCGGCACACGCCCCACGCAACTGCCCCTCGAATTGCTCGATAATCGTCGCCCAACCCTGTCGACTGGCATGCTGTCGCGCATTGAGCCTGATATTGCGCAACGCTTCGCGCTCCTCCAGCAACCACGCCGCTGCATCGCAGAACGCCTCTTCATCCCCCGGCATAGCCAATACTCCGTTGTAGCCATGCCGAATATGCTGGGCTGCCGCCGCCTGGTCGTAGGCCACTACCCCAAGCCCCGAGGCGAGCGCTTCAAGCACCACATTGCCGAAGGTTTCGGTCAGGCTCGGGAACAAAAACACATCCCCCGAGGCGTAATGGCAGGCCAGGGCTTCGCCACGCTGGGCGCCGCAGAAAACCGCCTCGGGCAGTTCCCGTTGCAGCTCCTGACGCTGCGGGCCGTCGCCGACCACGATCAGCTTGAGAACGTGCTGTGGATAACTTGTCTTGAGGGCGTCAAATGTACGTTTGAGCAAGCCGAGGTTCTTTTCCACAGCCAGACGACCGACATGAATGACGGCAATGTCTTGCTCGGCCAACCCCCATTGCTCGCGCAGGGCATTCAGGCGTTTGGCGGGGTGAAACAATTGGCTGTCGACACCCCTGGACAGCAAGGCCAGGCGTTCGAAATGACGCCGTTCCAGTTCCATTCGCTGACTGACACTGGGTACCAGGGTCAAATTGGAGCGGTTATGAAACCAGCGCAAGTAATGAGTCAGCAAACGTGTCAGCAGGCCAAGGCCGTACTCGCTGGTGTATTGCTGGAAATTGGTGTGAAAGCCACTGACCACAGAAATACCCAGGCGCCGTGCGGCGCGCAATGCCGACAACCCCAGCGGTCCTTCAGTGGCGATGTACAGCACGTCCGGGCGATGACGCTTCCAGCGTCGCAACAGCTTATGCATCGACGACTGGCCCCACTGCAGGCCAGGATAGCCCGGCAGCGGCCAGCCCCGGCACAACATCAATTCATCGTCGCTGCCCTGTTGCTGGTCACAGCCCTGGCGCGGTCGTACCAGCTCCACCTGATGCCCGCGCGCGCGCAAGCCATCGCACAAACGGCCAAGGGTGTTGGCCACGCCGTTGATTTCCGGTGGGAAGGTTTCGGTGATCAGGGTGATATGTAGAGTTGTCGTCATGACCCCAGTGTCGATTGGGGTCATGTCGTCAGTGTGACGTCGGGATGATGGATTTGTGACGACCGCTTAGCGCTGGGCCACCAGATTCTCGGCACCGCGCTCACGCACCCAGAACAGCGTCGCCCCGGCCACGGCGGCCGGCATCATCAGGATGTTGACCACCGGGATCAGCAGCACCAGATAAACGCTCCCGCCAAAGCTCATGCTCTGCCAGCGCTTCTCGCGCAGCCAGGCGAGCATCTCGTTCCAGCCCAGCTTGTGGTTGTCCGCCGGGTAGTCGATGTACTGGATCGCCATCATCCACACCCCGAACAGCAGCCATAGCGGCGCGGCAATGATGTTCAGCACCGGGATGAACGAGAGGATGAACAGCCCGATTGCCCGCGGCAGGAAGTAGCCGAGTTTGCGCATCTCCCGGGCCAATGTTCGCGGAACCATTGCGACCAGTTCGCCCCAGCTGAAAGCCGGGAAGTCGTCAGTGCCGCGTACCACCACCTCGACTTTCTCCGCGAGAAAACCGTTGAACGGCGCGGCGATGACGTTGGCGAGCATGGTGAAGGTGAAGAACACCATCAACCCCACCAGAACCACGAACAACGGCCAGAGGATGTAACTGAGAAAACTCAGCCAGTCGGGCAGGGACGGCATCAGCGCATCGACCCACAGGCTGAATTGATGGCCGGCCAGATAGATCAATCCGACGAACAGCACCAGGTTGATCGCCAGCGGCAAAAGCACAAACAGGCGCAGGCCGGGACTCAGCACCAGCTTGAGGCCTTCGCGCAGGTATTGCGGGCCGGACAGAACGGGGGCGGGCATAACGGGCTCCGAGCAGAGGGAAAACGCGCCGACCTTACCGGCTTTGCGGTGCAGGTGAAAGCGCGGCGGCGGTATCGACATTCACTGTAACAAAGACGTCCCTTTAGTCACGGTGATGGAATAGAGACCACCTATGAGCTGGATTGTTATTCGGTATTTCCTTAATCTTCGCCCCCTCGATACGCTGCACCCAACTTTTTACAGGACGGTCGTGTTCAAGCCTTCCCCAAGTGCTTGCAACCGTTCTTTTTTATTCCCGCCGGCGATCCGGCGTTCCGCGCCAGGTGTTCCGGGCCGGTCAACAGGAGCAGGTCATGTCTGAAGTTCGTCATTCGCGAGTGATTATTCTCGGTTCCGGCCCTGCCGGTTACAGCGCCGCGGTCTATGCCGCCCGTGCCAACCTCAAGCCACTGCTGATCACCGGCATGCAGGCCGGCGGTCAACTGACTACCACCACCGAAGTCGACAACTGGCCTGGCGATGTCCACGGTCTGACCGGCCCGGCGCTGATGGAGCGGATGAAAGAGCACGCCGAGCGTTTTGAAACCGAGATCGTTTTCGATCACATCAATGCCGTGGACTTCGCTGCCAAGCCGTACACCCTGACCGGTGACAGCGCGACCTACACCTGTGATGCCCTGATCATCGCCACCGGTGCCAGCGCTCGTTACCTGGGCCTGCCATCGGAAGAAGCGTTCATGGGCAAAGGCGTTTCCGCCTGCGCTACCTGCGACGGTTTCTTCTATCGCAACAAGCCAGTGGCCGTGGTCGGTGGTGGCAACACAGCGGTGGAAGAAGCACTGTACCTGGCCAACATTGCCAGCACCGTGACCCTGATCCACCGTCGCGAAACCTTCCGCGCCGAGAAGATCCTGATCGACAAGCTCAATGCCCGGGTTGCCGAAGGCAAGATCATCCTGAAGCTGAACGCGACCCTGGACGAAGTCCTGGGCGACAACATGGGCGTGACCGGCGCGCGTCTGAAGAACAACGACGGCAGCTTCGACGAAATCAAGGTCGACGGCGTGTTCATCGCCATCGGCCACACCCCGAACACTTCGCTGTTCGAGGGCCAGTTGACCCTCAAAGACGGCTACCTGGTCGTGCAGGGCGGCCGTGACGGCAACGCCACTGCGACCAACCTTGAAGGTATCTTCGCCGCTGGCGACGTAGCAGACCACGTGTACCGTCAGGCCATCACCTCGGCCGGCGCCGGCTGCATGGCGGCACTGGATGCAGAGCGCTACCTCGACAATCTGAAAAACGCTTGATTCTGTGCTCGTAAAAAAACCGGCTTCGGCCGGTTTTTTTTGTCCACAATTTAGTGCCTGATTACATTCCGGACCTTTAGGAGCCGGCTTGCCAGCGATGACGGTGCATCAACCCACATTGAGCTCGCCTGACACACCGCCTTCGCCAGCAAGCCGGCTTCTACAGGGATCAGGTTGTCAGGACAGTCTGGCCAGGCACGCTTCAAGAATATCCAGGCCTTCCTCCAATACCGCCGCCTCGGTAGTCAGCGGCGCCAACAGCCGAACAATGTGCCGCGACTTGCCACTTGGCATCAGCAGCAACCCGGCTTCCCGCGCCAGGCCCAGCAGTTGCGTCAACTGCGCCGAGGCCGGTGTGCCGTCGGCGTTGGCCAGTTCAATGCCACGCATCGAGCCAACGCCGGTCAGGCGTCCGAGGTAGGGGGACAGGTTGCGATCGCGCCAGGATTGGTAGCGGCTGACAATCGCCTCCTCCTGCTGCGAACCCCAGGCTTGCAGATTGGCGTCGGTCATTACGTCCAGCGTCGCCAGTCCGGCAGCGCACGCGATGGGGTTGCCCGAATAGGTGCCACCGAGTCCGCCCTTGGGCAAGTTGTCGAGCAGTGCCTTGCGCCCGACCACCGCGCCCAGCGGTACGCCGCCGGCGATGCTTTTGCCCAGCAGGATCAGGTCCGGCTCGATGCCCAGCCGCGAGAAGGCAAAGCGCTGCCCGGTACGGCCGAAGCCGGACTGGATTTCATCGGCGATCAGCAGGATGCCTTTCTCGTCGCACAAGCGCCGCAGCGCCTGGGCGAATTGCACGTCCATGGCCAGGAAGCCGCCTTCACCCTGCACCGGTTCGACGATGAAACAGGCCACGTCGTCGACATCGATCTCGACGTTGAACAACCGCTCCATGGCCTTCAGGGCCTCGGCGCAGGTCACGTCGTTATCCTGGCTGGGGAAGGGCAGGTGGTACACCGGGCCGGGCAACACGCCGACTTTCTGTTTGTAGGGGGCAACTTTGCCGTTGAGATTGAGGGTGGCCAGTGTGCGACCGTGGAAGGCGCCATCAAAGGCGACGACTGCCGTGCGACCCGTAGCGCCGCGAACGATCTTCAAGGCGTTTTCAGCCGCCTCGGCGCCGCTGTTGGTGAACATTCCGCTGACCGGGTAATCCACCGGGATAAACGCGCAGAGGCGGTCCATGAACTCGATGTAGGGCGTATGGGGCGCAGCGTTGAAAGCGTAATGAGTCAGTTTTGTCGCTTGTTCGCCAATGGCCTGGACGATACGCGGATGGCAGTGGCCGAGGTTCAGCACGCCGATGCCGCCGACAAAGTCGATGTAGCGTTTGCCATCGGTGTCCCAGACCTCGGCATTTTTGCCGTGGCTGAGCGTGACAGGGTGAACGATGTTGATCGACTGACTGATGCTTTCGCTGTTCATGGATGACCGGCTCGAAAGAAGGGAGGCTTCTTTTATCTAAGCCGCGATCAGCGCTACCGGACAAACGAAATAAAGTGGCGGGATCAATCTTAAAAGTCTGGATGTGCTGTTCGATCAGGCGCAGACCCTGTAGGAGCGAGCATGCTCGCGATGCTCGCGAACGATTACGCTGGGCGCCAGATACCCCGCAGCATTCCCAGGTTCATCGCGGCGATGTGGCGCAGACCCTGTAGGAGCGAGCATGCTCGCGATGGTCGTTAACGATAACGCTGGGCGCCAGATACCCCGCAGCGTTCTCAGGTTCATCGCGAGCATGCTCGCTCCTACAAGTTGAATCAGCGGCGGGTCAGGGGCTGCCGGGCGAACTTCACCCCGGCCAGCCCATTGGCGATCAACGCACGGATATTGCCGTGGTCGCTGCCTTCAGGGGTGGCCAGCACCGAGCGGTAATGCTCGCCAAATGCCAACAGCGCTTCTTCATCGCTCAACCCTTCCAGCAGGGCCAGGCCCAGGGTCTTGCACGAACCTTCGTTTTGCAAGGCGGCGTTTTCCACACCGCCGTTGTTGAATGCCTGAGGCTGATAGTCATAGCCGGCGGCGATGAACGCCAGGGTATCGGCGAAAACGTGTTCGCCGCTCTTCAGGCTGGTGCGCAAGGTGTTCAAATCACTCATTGGGTTTTCCTTTGGCGAACGCCGCTTGTTGTTCGGCGCTGGCTTCTTGCTGGTATTGGGCTTTCCACTCGGCGTACGGCATGCCGTAGACGACTTCACGGGCGTCATCAAGGCTGACGTCGATCTGGCGTTCGTCAGCCGCGGCCTTGTACCACTTCGACAGGCAGTTGCGGCAGAACCCCGAGAGGTTCATCAGGTCGATGTTCTGTACATCCTTGCGGCTGTCCAGATGGGCCACCAGCCGGCGAAAGGCGGCGGCTTCGAGTTCCAGGCGTTGTTGATCGGTCATGGGGGTCTCTTCGAGACAGCTTTGAGCGGCAAGCTTCGAGCTGCAAGTGGATTGCGGTGCGGTGAAGTTTACAGCTTGCCGCTTGCCGCTTGAAGCTAACGGCTCGCTGCGAGTGTTATCGACACCGACTCTGCAAAACGCAGGGCATGAGGTTTGTCGACCTCGACTTCGGCGTACAGCACCGATTCATTGGCCATGACCAGATCGAGAATTTCCTGGGTCAGGCGTTCGAGCAAGGCGAATCGATTGCCTTCCACGTGCGCGATGATCGCTTTGGTGATGGTGCGGTAATTCAACGCGTGATCGATATCGTTGTCACGCACGGCATCCTGCGCCGCATACAGAATCGTCAGGTTGATCAACACATCCTGCTTGTTGAGGATTTCATCCTCGTTGATCCCGATGAAGGTGCGCAGGCACAGGTCCTTGACCCGGATGCGTGCCATGCCTGGTTGAAGTTGTGGCATTACTTCTTGCTCCGTCCAATCAATTGCAGGAACTCCTGTCGGGTGTTGCTCGACTCGCGGAAGGCGCCGAGCATCACCGAGGTGTTCATGGTCGAATTCTGTTTTTCGACGCCGCGCATCATCATGCACATGTGCTGCGCCTCGATGACCACCGCAACGCCGGCCGCGCCGGTCACTTGTTGTACCGCGTCGGCAATTTGCCGAGTGAGGTTTTCCTGGATTTGCAGGCGACGGGCGAACATGTCCACCAACCGCGCAATCTTCGACAGGCCCAGCACCTTGCCCGTTGGAATATAAGCCACATGAGCCTTGCCGATGAAGGGCAACAGATGATGTTCGCACAGAGAATACAGTTCGATGTTGTCGACGATGACCATTTCATCGTTGTCCGAGGCGAACAACGCGCCGTTGACGATCTCTTCGATACTTTGATCGTACCCGTGGCAGAGGTACTGCATGGCTTTGGCCGCCCGTGCCGGTGTATCGAGCAAGCCTTCGCGCTCGGGATTTTCACCAAGGCCGATGAGGATCTCGCGATAGCTCTGGGACAAGGACTGCCGGGGCAGGGGTAGCGTCATGGAACATCCTCGCGGGGCGGTTATTTGACGTGCCGTCCGCCGTTGACGGTCAGTGTGGTGCCGGTCACATAAGGGCTGTCGAGCAAATAGCGCAGGCTTTGGTAGATCACTTCGCTGCCAGGCTCAATGCCCAGTGCGGATTTGGCCAGCGCCTTGGCGCGGTAGGCTGCATCGTCATCGGCATTGAACAGTAGCAGGGCTGGCGCGATGCCGTTGACCTTGATGCCTGGCGCGTACTTCGCGGCGAAGGACAGGGTCAGGCTGTCGAGCCCGGCTTTACTGGCGCAATAGCCGATGTGCTTGCTGCTGCCCTTGCGGGTCACGTCATCGCCGATGTGCACGATGTCGGCCGGCGTCGAGCGTTGCAGCAAATCAGCGCAATGCAGGTTGATCAGGTAGGGCGCCAGCATGTGCACGCTGAACATGCGCGTGAACGCTGCGGCATCGGTGTCGGGGGTTTCGGCCAGCCATTCGGAAGCGTTATGGACAATCGCCCGCAGGCTGTCGGTATGGGTTTTCAGGTCGCTGATGAATGCGAAAATCCCGGTTTCACTGGAGAAATCCGCGAACAGTGCAGTCGCCCCCAGATCGCGCAGGGCTCGCACGCCCGGGCGCTCGGTGCGGTAGGTGAAGATCACCCGGTGGCCGTCTTCAAGCAATCGTTGCGCGCAGTGCAGGCCGACACGCTGGCCGGCGCCGGTGATGAGAATGGGGGCTGCGGAAGAGGTCATGAACGGCTCACGTCGCGGTAATAGCAAAACTATACCAGCGCGCGGTGGTGTTCACCTATCGAGGGTGCGTCGTCTGAGGGAGCCAGCCTGCTCGCGATGGCGGTAGATCAGGCGCCACTGATGTTGAATGTGGCGGCCTCATCGCAAGCAGGCTCGCTCCCGCAGGTTTATCTATGATTTTGCGTGGAGGGCTCGACGTGCAAGTGGCGTGCAGGCGTGGCATTCAACCAGTTGGCCAGCAACCGGGTCGAGAGGGGAATGAAGAGATACACCATCATCGGCGTCAGGCACAGGGTGCTGACTAACACCTTGGGCAGCAATGCCATGTCACTGAGCAATGGGCCCAGTACAAAGTTGAACAGCATCGATACCGGAAAAAATGCCAGCCAGATCGCCACTGCCTGTTTCCAGCGTGGCGGTCGTTGACCGGCCGCACCGAACCAGCCTTCGATACCGCTTACTCGATGTTCGGTTGGATGGGCGAACAGATCGCTGCCACGTCCGAGCCAGGCAGTGCGCGAAGCGGAGTGCTCCCAGGCGTGCAGGGTCTGCTCGTCGGCGAAGCGAAAGATGATCTGGAATTCGTCATCGTCGGGCGGCGGAGCAAGCACGCCGGAGCCGAGATAGCCGGGGAAGTCGGTGGCCAGTTGTTCGCCTTCGCGCAACCAGGCGATCAGTTCCTGATAGCGGCCATCGGCAACGCGGCGAGCAACCATCAGCGTGACGGGTGAGGTAGACATTGTGTATCTCCGTAAATACGTCTGCGATGTTCCGGGTAGGAACTTCGCCAGGCACAGCGCCGGGGTGGTGGGCTGCCTCTGGGGACTAGCAAGGACTATTCCGTATTCTACCTGTTTTCGTATTTGTTGTTTTTCGAGCAGCGATGGCTTGAATCAAAGTGGTGCAAGAGCGTTAAATGGGGGGCCGAACTACACATGGACGTAGAACGCCGATGCCCGTACTCACTGATGCTGCTTCAGGTGTACAGGTGTCCGCTTCGCTGGAACAGCAAGAGTTGTTTCCGATTCGCGAGGTGGCGCGCCTGACAGGAGTCAACCCGGTCACGCTCCGGGCCTGGGAGCGCCGTCATGGGCTGATCGTGCCCACGCGCACCGAAAGTGGGCATCGCCTGTATTCGATGACCGATATTGAGCGTGTTCGCAGTATTCTGGGCTGGATAGAGCGCGGTGTTGCTGTCAGCAAGATTGGCACGATACTGGCCAGGTCTGCTCCGTTGCAGCCATTGGCGCATCTGATTCCCAACGACCTGGTGCAAGCCGACTACGCGCAATGGCAGCAGCAGGTTCAGGCTGCCGTCAGCGCGTTTGACGAGATCCAGCTGGAGCGAATCTACGGGCAGATCTTTTCCACATATTCCCAAGCGGTGGTGTTTCAAGACATTCTGATGCCTGTCTGGAAGCAATTGCTGCATCGCCAGGATAGATTCGGCGGCTCCAGCGAGTGGCTGTTCTTCGATGGTTTCCTGCGGGATCGAGTGCTGCAACGACTGCTGTTGAATCGCGGTACAGATCCTCGAAGGGTGATTGTCGGCGCCCTGGCCGGCCAGTGCCGGGAACTGGAATTGCTGGTTGCCTCGCTGTTTCTTGGCGCAGGGCAGGCGGGAGTGCGAGTACTGAATATCGGTCAGTTGCTAGACGAACTGCCCCTGGTCTGCGAAAGGATCAGGCCCGAGGCGCTGGTGTTGTTCTCCAATCACCTGCCGGCAGCCGACTTGCCCCGGCGCTTGAACCGCCTGGCCATGAGCCTGGAATGCCGGTTGTTGCTGGCCGGGGATGCTTCTGATTTGGCGGAAGAGGAACTGGCCGGATCATCCATCGGTTGCCTGGGTCACGACGGCGATGTCATGTGCCAACGTCTGAATCAGTTCCTGGCAGGCAATCTCGATACTTGACAGTCATTGATGCAAGGCGGGGTGAGTCAGCCGATGCTGCTGCAGGATGTACTGGCGCAGGCGTTCGGTTTCGTCGGTATCACTCTGGTTCAATTGGTAGGCGTAGAAACCCTGTTCGGTTTCTTTCTCAAAGGTGCCGCGCAACGCGATCCGCTCGTAGCCCGAAGGGCTGAACCACAGGGCAAAATGCTTGGGCGGTTTGGTCTTGTTGCGCACTTCCAGCAAAACCCCTTTGAACGACACTTCATGCACCCACATTGTACCGGGTTGGCCAGTGGCGTTCTCCAGTGCCACAGGTTCATTGAGCACCAGCCGCCATGGTCGGACCAACGGCCCGTCTTCATAAATGGCAGGAACACCAAGGCGTAAATGCAAGGCATGGAATTCGTCTTCCACCAGGTGCAGGGGGAAGGCTATTTGCTGGTTTTCGAAACTCGCCTGAATGGTCACCTGTTCATGCGCTGCCAGCCGGGTGAGCAAGTCACGGATTTGCGATCCACCGTTGACGAGCAGGCTCGACGTCGCATCCCGCACATTTAGCTGCGGGTTGTGTTGCATGGTCTGGATGAAATCCAGCTCATCCTGGGTCAGGAGTGCGTCACGATGCATGGTCAGCTCGAAAGGTATAATTACAAAGTCATTGGTGATTATAGTTAATGACCATTAGTTCTCGGTTTTGTTTCTACCGTTCGTCGCCTGCAGTGCTGCAAGCTCAGACTTCAGCGCGGCCACCTGTGCTTCAAGCTGAACCACACGCTGTTGCGCCTTGACCTGAGCGGTGACGTCTTTCTGCACGCCGACGAAATAGGTTTGTCCGTCGTTGGGGTTCTTCACCGTCGAAAGGGACAATTCGTTCCAGAACGGCGTGCCGTCCTTGCGGTAGTTTCTGAGGATTTCCCGGCAGGATCCTTGGCCTTTCAGCGCGGCGCGAATAGATGTCAGCGCTTCCTGATCCCGGTCGCCGGACTGCAGAAAGCGGCAGTCCTGATAGAGGATTTCTTCACTGGTGTAGCCTGTCAGGCGTTCGAACGCCGGGTTGACGTAAATCAGGATGTTGTCTTGATCGCCTTCCTTTTCGGCAATCACGATGCCGTCGTTAGAGGCATTTATGACCATCTGCAAAAGCTGCGCGTTAATCATCGTGGCATCCATTCGTGATTGATTGTCGATTGCATTCTAAAAGAACATTCAACAGCGGGCTGTTAATATCCCGGTCCTCTACTTGGTATCAGGATTCAGATTGATGAAAGTCGCCATCATTTCCGGCTCGGTCTATGGCTCGGCGGAAGAAGTTGCCCGCCACGCAGCGAGCATTTTGCAAGCCGCCGGTTTCGACACCTGGCACAACCCGCGAGGCACGCTTGCAGACGTTCTGGCCTATGGCCCGCAAGCCTTTCTGGCAGTGACTTCGACCACAGGCATGGGCGAGTTGCCGGACAACCTGCAACCCCTGTATTCGACGATTCGTGACCAGTTGCCCGCCGCCTGGCGTGGCCTGCCGGGCGCCGTGATCGGATTGGGTGATGCGAGCTATGGCGATACGTTTTGCGGCGGCGGCGAACTGATGCGGGAATTGTTCAGCGAGATGGGCGTTCGTGAAGTCGTACCGATGCTGCGTCTGGATGCCAGCGAAAGCGTGACCCCGGAGACGGACGCCGAGCCTTGGCTAGCCCAACTGATCAGCGCCTTGCAGGGCTGAGAGACACCCAATTGCAGAAGCAGTCATGGTTCTGGCGGCCAGGCATTCACTGCCCGCCTGACCATGACTGGCGTCGGTACTTTGACACTGATGCGGTTTCCCACAGCGACTGACTCGCCGGGCCATCAAGCTGGCTGCCAATGCAACTACACGAACCCTGCGGGGGACTAGACTCGGTAATCATTGGATACACACCATAATAAAAAGACCGAGGTTTCTGGCCGTGTACATAGCTCCAGTCTTATCCCCCAATCGTGTAAAAGACCGGGTCAGTGCAGCCGAGTGGCAAACTCGCGTCGACCTCGCTGCCTGTTACCGACTGGTAGCGCAGCATGGCTGGGATGATCTGATTTTTACCCACATCTCGGCCAAGGTGCCGGGCACTGAAGACTTCCTGATCAACCCGTTCGGGCTGATGTTTGACGAAATCACCGCATCGAGCCTGGTCAAGGTCGATCAGGCGGGCAACAAACTGATGGACAGCCCCTACGAGATCAATCCGGCGGGGTACACCATCCATAGCGCGGTGCATGAAGTGCGACACGACGTCGTTTGCGTGTTGCATACCCATACGGCGTCGGGTGTCGCCGTATCGGCGCAGAAACAGGGCATTGTGCCAATCAGCCAGCAGGCACTGTTTGTTCTTTCCAGCCTGGCTTATCACCCCTATGAAGGTGTCGCACTCAACCATGAAGAAAAAGCGCGGTTGCAGGCCGATCTGGGCGAAAACAACTTCCTGATGTTGCATAACCACGGTTTGCTGACCTGCGGCAGCACCATCGCCGACACGTTTCTGATGATGTTTACCTTCCAGCGCGCCTGTGACATTCAGGTCATGGCGCAAAACGGCAGTGCCGAACTGATTGCCATCGAGCCACAGGTTCTGGCCGGTGCCAAGGCGATGATTGCTGGCGTTACCCGAAGTGCTCAAGGAATGGGCGGAGCGTTGGCCTGGCCGGCGCTGCTGCGCAAACTCGATAAACTCGACCCGGGTTACAAACTCTGATGGAACTCCCCGAGATCCCGCTGTGTGTCTGGCGCAAACGCAGCCAGATGTTTGAATTCCGCGGGCAGGCCATCCGCTACTGGACGGCAGGTCAGGGCGAGCCCCTGCTGCTCATTCATGGCTTTCCTACAGCCAGTTGGGACTGGCACTACCTTTGGCAGCCGCTGGCCCAGCGTTTTCGTGTGATTGCCTGCGACATGTTGGGTTTTGGTGATTCCGCCAAACCGGTGAACCATGAATACAGCCTGCTGGAGCAGGCGGACCTGCAAGAGGCGCTACTCGCGCATTTGAAGGTCGAGCAAGCGGTGCACTTGTTGGCCCACGATTATGGCGACAGTGTGGCGCAAGAACTGCTGGCCAGGCATTACGAATCGCGCGTGATGCTGGCCAGTTGCGTGTTTCTCAACGGCGGCCTGTTTCCTGAAACCCATCGTCCGGTATTGGTGCAAAAGCTGCTGCTCAGCCCGTTGGGCTGGATGATCGGCCGCGCCTTCAGCCGGGACGGACTGGTAAAGAGTTTTCGGCAGATATTCGGGCCGCACACCCGCCCCAGCGAAAGCGAGATGGATGACTTCTGGAGCCTGGTGGAAAGCCATCGCGGGCCACGGATCATGCACAAATTGATCGGCTACATCCCCGAACGACGAGTCTGGCGTGACCGTTGGGTGACAGCGATGCAGCGTGGTGAAGTGCCGTTGCGGGTGATCGATGGCGAAGTCGATCCGATCTCCGGTGCGCATATGGTCGAACGTTATCGGCAACTGATTGCCGAGCCGGACACTGTGGTTTTGCCGGGCATCGGCCATTACCCGCAGATCGAGGCTGCGGGGCAGGTGCTCAGGCACTACCTGGAGTTTCGTGATCAATTGATGTCGCAACCGCGCAAAGTGGCCTGCTCCTGAGCAGCCACAGGACCGTGTCTACTTCTTCAGTCAATCATCCCCCAGCCTTATCGCGCACCATTCAGCCTTCCTCGTGTTCATTGTGACCCGCCGCGCCGTGCCTGACACTCGGACCTATCGTCCCTAGGCCTGCTGGAGTCCCCCAATGAATGAGTCTGTGCGCTTCGAAGATAAAGTTGTGATCATTACCGGCGCAGGTGGTGGCCTGGGACGCGCCCATGCACTGCTGTTCGCCAAGCAGGGCGCCAGGGTTCTGGTCAACGATCTCGGCGGCTCGGCCCAGGGCGAGGGCGCCAACGCTTCGGCGGCAGACCGGGTAGTCGCGGAGATTCGCGAGGCCGGCGGCATCGCCGAGGCCAACCACGACTCCGTCACCGATGGCGACAAACTCGTGCAACACGCCCTCGACGTTTTTGGCCGGGTCGACGTGGTGGTCAACAATGCCGGGATCCTGCGCGACAAGACCTTCCACAAGATGGACGACGCCGACTGGGACCTGGTTTACCGCGTCCACGTGGAGGGCGCCTACAAAGTGACCCGCGCGGCCTGGCCGCACATGCGTGAGCAAAACTACGGTCGGGTGATCTTCACTGCGTCCACCTCGGGCATCTACGGCAACTTCGGCCAGTCCAACTACGGCATGGCCAAACTCGGCCTCTACGGCCTGACCCGCACCCTCGCCATCGAAGGTCGCAAGAACAACATTCTGGTCAACGCCATAGCCCCGACCGGCGGCACCCGCATGACCGAAGGCCTGATCCCGCCGCAAGTGTTCGAGCAACTGAAGCCGGAACTGGTCAGCCCGCTGGTGGTGTACCTGGCCAGCGAGAACTGCCAGGAAACCTCCGGCCTGTTCGAAGTCGGCGGCGGCTGGATGGGCAAGGTCCGCTGGGAGCGCAGCCTGGGGGCAGGGTTTGATCCGCGGGTTGGATTTTCTCCGGAAGACGTGGCGGCGCACTGGCAGCAGATTTGTGATTTCGAAGGCGCGGCGCATCCAAAGGACAATATTGAAGCGTTGAAGGAGATGATGGGGAATTTGCAGAAGTATTCTCTGTAAAGAGTTGCAGGCGGGTTTTGTCGGAACGATTTGCCAAGATTCTATGAAACCCAACCAGAACGATGAGAAGGGTAAAGCAACTCGCGTATACGGTATCGGCAAGGCCACACTCTGTGTCCTTGCCGATTTTTTAATGGCGGATCACAGTCCGGTTTTCGCAGGTGATTCAGGGAAGTACTTGTGTACCAGCGCCGCCAGGTTTGCGGCCGTCTGTGCGTCGATCACCCCATCGTAATTTTCCGAGCGAAAGTGCAACTGAAACGCGCGGACAAGTGCTTTGAGTCCCGCCTTGTTAGAGGCGTTAGATGTGTCATACCCATAACGTTTAAATAATCTCAATAATTCACATTGCGCCGGAACACCGGATGCCTCGTATTGCTGAAGATATTTGTCACGGGTTGATTCATCAAACCAGGCACCGACGCCCTTCAAGTAAAGTGTATGCCAGGGGAACTCTGGCCCGGGGTCGCTTCTGCGACCAATCGTGATATCGGAATGACCCAGAACATGCGTGGGGTTAATATCTGGATAACGCGTCAGAATATTCAGCGCCAGATCTTCAATCACGGCAATTTGCTCGGGATGATACGGCGGAAAAAAGAACTCACCACCGTTGTCGGTCGCCAGGTTGACGATTTCTACACCGATGGAAGACTCATTCAGCAGCCGGCGGTTACCCCACTGGCTGACGCCTGCATGCCAAGCGCGATCGCGTTCGTCCACCAGGTTGAAGACTTCCTGTTCCGTGTAGCCGGCTTCCAGGTAGGTCGGGTCGGTAATATCCGGAACCAGATAATGAGCGCTGACAGACGGACCGGTCAATAAATCGATTGAGCGGGCAAAGTCGCTGGCCGTGTAGTGGAACACCAGAAAACGTACGCGACTGTCAAAGCCTGCAATTGAGCGATACTTGTTATATGTGATTTTTTTCATGGGGAGACTCGTGTGGTCAAGATTTAAACCAGCTGTCCATTCAGTGATGGCTGGAAATTGATCTTAAGTCCAATAAGTGCTCAGGATGTTTGCGCAAGTATGTATGGGTGTTCCCGACAAGTGGGATAACTTTATATAAAGATGTGTAGTGAATATTATTGGTTAATTGATGTTGCCCATAAAAAAGGCCGCTGCAAACGCAGCGGCCAAAGTAAGACGTTTGATCAAGGAGCAACAAATCAACGTCAGTGCACACAGGGCGATAAACCGAAGTCTTCAGTTCATCCGAAATCTGTCAGTAACGACCCGAGTCGTTACGTCCTGCGCTCAGGCGGTTTACCGCGAGCGCACAAAAAGCATAGACCCCGAATCCTCCAGGAAAAATACCGATTCCGGACATGCACTGTTGCAGCCGGGGCAACAGTCGGCGAAATCCACTGCCCAGTCATCCTTTCGAGCTACACCGCGAATACCTCCTTGGTGCGCTTATCGACCCCGGTACCCGGCAGTAGGGTGAAGCCTTCTGTCACTCACCGGGGAAGACGCATGACAAAAACAACAATGCGCGCCATCTTCACACCGCAAGCCTTGGCGGCTGCGGTGGCTTTGGGTTGCTGTGCCCAGGCACAGGCCATTTCATTCAACATCGGCGAGATCGAGGGGACGTTCGACTCTTCACTCTCGGTCGGCGCGAGTTGGGGGATGCGGGACGCGGATGACGCGTTGGTGGGCACGGTCAATGGCGGCAGTGGTCAGGCCTCGACCGGTGACGACGGGCGACTGAACTTCAAGAAGGGTGAAACCTTCTCGAAGATTTTCAAAGGTATTCATGACCTCGAACTGAAGTACGGCGACACCGGTGTGTTTGTTCGCGGCAAGTACTGGTACGACTTCGAGTTGAAGGACGAAGATCGTGAGTTCAAGCCGATCAGCGATCACAATCGCAAAGAGGGCGCCAAGTCGTCAGGGGGGCAGATCCTCGATGCCTTCGTCTATCACAACTATTCCATCGCCGATCTGCCCGGTACGTCGCGAGTCGGCAAGCAGGTGGTCAGTTGGGGGGAAAGTACTTTCATCGGCAACTCGATCAACAGCATCAACCCGGTCGACGTGTCCGCGTTTCGCCGCCCGGGTGCCGAGATCAAGGAAGGCCTGATTCCGGTCAACATGCTGTTCGCTTCCCAGGGCCTGACCGACAAATTGACAGTCGAAGGCTTCTACCAGCTGGAGTGGGACCAGACCGTCGTCGATAACTGCGGCACCTTCTTTGGTGTCGATGTGGTGGCGGACGGTTGCAACAAGGGCTACACCGTCGGCAACCCGGCCATTGCACCGTTGCAGCCGATTGCCGCTGCGTTTGGCCAGGGCTTCGAAGTCACCCGCGAAGGCGTGGTCGTGCCCCGTGGCGGCGACCGCGATGCGCGGGATTCGGGGCAGTGGGGTTCGGCGCTGCGCTGGTTGGGGGATGACACCGAGTACGGTCTGTACTTCATGAACTATCACAGCCGCACACCCAATGTCGGCACCACCACCGCCGGGGCCGGGACGCTGGCGAGCATTCCGGGGATCGTCGCTACCGCCAACCGTATCGCTCCCGGCACAGGCTCGGGGCTGGCGCAAAGCGTGATGCTCGGGCGCGGCCAGTACTACCTCGAGTACCCCGAAGACATTCGCCTGTATGGCGCGAGCTTCTCCACCACGTTGTCGACCGGTACCGCCTGGACCGGCGAGATCAGCTATCGCCCCAACGCCCCGGTACAGGTCAACACCAACGACTTGACCCTGGCGTTGCTCAATCCGATCGCCGGCGGTGCGGCGTCACCGATTGCGACCTCGCCCGGTGCCGACAACAAAGGCTATCGCCGCAAGGAAGTGACGCAGATCCAGAGCACCCTGACACACTTCATCGATCAAGTTGCAGGTGCCGATCGCCTGACCCTGGTGGGTGAGGCCGCAGTGGTGCGGGTCGGCGGACTGGAGGGGCGCAGCAAACTGCGTTACGGCCGCGATTCGGTGTACGGCCAGTACGGCTTCGGCGGTGACACCGATGGCTTCGTCACATCGACGTCATGGGGTTATCGCGCCCGGGCCATCCTCGACTACAACAACGTCATCGCCGGGATCAACTTGAAGCCCAACCTCTCATGGTCCCACGACGTCGCTGGTTATGGCCCCAACGGTCTGTTCAATGAAGGCGCCAAGGCGGTCAGCCTCGGCGTCGATGCGGACTACCGCAATACCTACAGCGCGAGCCTCAGTTACACCGACTTTTTCGGTGGTGATTACAACGTCCTCGAAGACCGTGACTTCGTGGCATTGAGCTTTGGCGTGAACTTCTGATCTGGCTGAAAAGGATAATTGCAATGCGCAAGATGATTCTGCAAATCGGCAGTGTTCTGGCCCTGAGCTTGCTGGCCGCCAATGTGATGGCCGCGGTATCGCCGCAGGAGGCCGACAAGCTCGGTACCAGCCTCACGCCCGTAGGCGCCGAGAAGGCCGGCAATGCCGCTGGCTCGATTCCGGCCTGGACCGGTGGCATCGCGAAAAACGCCGGCGCCGTGGACAGCAAGGGTTTCCTCGCCGACCCGTTTGCCAATGAAAAACCGTTGTTCATCATCACGGCAGCGACCGCCGACAAGTACAAGGACAAGCTCTCTGACGGTCAGCTCGCGATGTTCAAACGCTATCCCGAAACCTACAAGATCCCGGTTTACCCGACTCACCGCACCGTGGCCCTGCCGACGGAGATCTACGAGTCGGCCAAGCGCAGCGCGCTGAACGTGACCCCGATCAACGACGGTAACGGGCTGGCCAATTTCACCGGCAAGCGCTACTACGCCTTCCCGATTCCGAAAAACGGCGTGGAGGTGATCTGGAACCACATCACCCGTTATCACGGCGGCAATCTGCGCCGTACCATCACCCAGGCAACACCACAATCGAATGGTGATTTCACTGTCATCCGCTTCAAGGACGAGGTGGCCGTACCGTCGTTGCTGGGGGATCTGAAGCCTGGAAGTGATGAAAACGTCCTCAGCTATTTCAAGCAGGAAGTCACCGCACCGGCGCGGCTGGCGGGCAACGTGTTGCTGGTTCACGAGACCCTCGATCAGGTCAAGGAGCCGCGCAAGGCCTGGATCTACAACGCCGGCCAGCGCCGGGTACGACGCGCGCCACAAGTGGCGTATGACGGTGTCGGCACCTCGTCGGACGGGTTGCGCACCACCGACAACTTCGACATGTTTTCCGGGGCGCCGGATCGCTACGACTGGAAGCTGATCGGCAAGAAGGAAATGTACATCCCCTACAACAGCTACAAACTCGACTCGCCAAACCTCAAATACACCGATGTGATCAAGGCCGGGCATATCAATCAGGACCTGACCCGCTATGAGCTGCACCGGGTCTGGGAGGTCGTCGCCACAGTCAAACCCAACGAACGGCACGTATACGCCAAGCGGCACATGTACATCGACGAGGACAGCTGGCAGGTGGCCCTGGCCGATCACTACGACGGGCGTGGCCAACTCTGGCGAGTCGCCGAAGGGCATGCGCAGTTCTACTACGATCACCAGGTGCCGGCCTACACCGTCGAAGCCTTGTATGACCTGATCGCCGGTCGCTACATTGCCTTGGGGATGAAGAACGAAGAGAAGCGCAGCTTTGAGTTCAACATCGATGCCAAAGCAGGGGACTACACACCGGCAGCCTTGCGGAGTACGGGCGTGCGGTAGTTTTCCTACATCGTTTGCACAAAAGGGTGACTTTTCGGTCACCTTTTTTATAGCGGGCGATCAGTGTGTTGAATACTTCTTCACCAAGCGCTCGGGAGAGGTCTAGGGTGGCGCCAGAATTATAAAAAAGGCGCACCACAATGACTGCAATGAGGGCCTGTCAGGATCGCCCCGCATTTGTGCCCCGATTGTCATCCCAGCACCTGTCGCGCCAGCGCCTGACCGAGCCGATGCTGGCCTCCACGGCGCGGGTGAAGTTGCTGTGTGCTCCCGCGGGCAGCGGCAAGAGCGCGCTGCTTACCGAGTGCTTGTTACGGGCACCGGAGCACTGTCGGGTGTATTGGCTGCCACTGGCGGGGGAGTCCTTCAGTGTTGGCGGATTTGTGTTGCGTCTGTCACAGGTGCTGGGCCTGGCTTCGTCGGATGAGTCAGGGTTGCTGGAGTCTCTGGCTCAGTTGCAAACTCCAACCTGGCTGTTTCTCGACGATTACTGTCGCCTGCCCAATCCAGAGCTCGATCGCCTGCTGGATCGCCTGCTGGCCGTCGCCAGTCCGGCGCTGACATGGTGGCTGGGTTCGCGTCGGCGACCGCCTTGCAACTGGCCACGGTTGCTGCTGGATGACCAACTGTATGAGTGCGAAAGCCGGACACTGGCGTTTACCGAAGCCGAGATCGCCCAGCTACTTGTCCATGTCGAGCCATCTGTGGCGATGCAAACCGCCAGAAAAGTTTTCGAGCGCAGTGGCGGCTGGTGTGCCGGCGTGCGTATCACATTGCTAGAGGGTTGTCCCTGGGCGAGCGAGCAGGGGCGTTCGACGACGCTGCTCGATTACTTGCAACATGAACTGTTCAACACCCTGCCGCCGGAACTGGTCGAGGTATGGCAGGTGTTGGTCCATTTGCCGCGTTTCAATGCCAGCCTGTGCGAGCATCTTTTCGGCGCCGGTGAGGGCGCGCAATGGCTGCATGCGTTGCAGGAGGCGGGCTGCTTCATCGAACCCTGGGAGGACTCCGCCGAGTGGTTGCGAATCTTCGAACCATTGGCCAGGGCGATGCGTGACGAGCCAGGTTCGACCGGCCGTTCCTGGCATCGCCGGGCCTGCCAATGGTTCAGCGCCGAGGAGGACTGGCAGGGTGCGTTCGAGCAAGCGTTATTGGCGCAGGAGTTCGAGGTCGCGGTCAGCCTGTTGCAGCATTTCAGCGTTGAGCACCTGTTCAAACGCCAGAATGTAACCTTGTTGTTGAGGCTGCATGAACGCCTGGGCGAGCAATTGACCCTGGGGACGCCGCACCGGGTGGGGCTGATTACCGCTGCGCTGCTATTTGCCGGGCGCTTCGAGCAGGGGGCTGCCTGCATTGAACAGTTGGGACGCTTCGCCCCGCAGCCGACCGCGCTGTTGCAGCGCCAGCTGCTGGCCCGTTGGCAAGCGCAGCAGGGCTGGCTCCTGCATTTGCAGGGGCGCAAAGCGCCTGCGCGGGCACACTTCCTTGAAGCGCTGGACGACCTGGGCCCCGACGCCTGGCCGGCCAGGCTGCTGTGTTTTTCCGGGTTGACCCAGCAAGCGTTGCTCGATGCCGACCTGGACGCTGCCCAGTCTTTCAATCGCGACGCATTGTGCCTGGCGCGGGCGCAAGGCTCGCTGCTGTTCGAGGGCTTGCTGGAACTGGATCATGCGCAATTGCTGGAGCAACGGGGCGCGCCCGGGCGTGCCGAGCGGTTGCTGGTCGATATCGAGGAAATGCTGGGGCGCCAGGCCGATCGGCCGACGCCCCTGCTGGGGCGCATTGCCTTGCGTCGCGGGCGGTTGGCCCTCAGTCAGGGGCAAGACGAATTGGCCGCAGAGTTGTTCCGCAGCGGCCTGGATGATTGCCTGCTCAGCCAGGACAAGCATGTGTTGTATGGCTTTCTCGGGCAGGCGCAGATAGCCGCTAATCAGCGCGATTACGCCCATGCGTTTGATCGTCTGCGCGAGGCGGAACGGCTGATGCAACAGCGGCAGATTCCCGACACGGTTTATCGCGGAGTGTTGCTGCAAATCAGCAGCCATTTCTGGTTGCAGCAAGGGCGTGCGCAATTGGCTCGTGAAGCCTTGACCCGTGTCTTGCGTCATTATCGCGGGCCCCATGCGCGCCAGGCTCCTCCGGCGACGTTGCAGTTGATCACGCGTATCGAATATCAACTGTTGCTGGCAGAGACCTATCAGCAACAGGCGCAGCAGCCACTGCATCGGCTCAGGGAGTTACTCGATCATGCGCAGCGGCACGCCATGCTGACGCTGGAAGCGGAATTGCAACTGGTGATCTGCGAAGTGGCGGACCTCACCGGCGAGCCGGCTCTGGCCAAGAGCGCACTGGCTGCAGGCCTGGCGCTGGTGGAACGCTGCAATGGGCAACAGGCATTGCGCGAGCTGTGTCTACGCCAGCCTGACCTGCTCTGCCGCTTGCGCGGGGAAGTACCGGCGGCCACGCTGGCGCCAGACGCCAGCTTGTTGAGTACTCGTGAGCTTGAAGTGCTCGGGTTGATTGCCCAAGGTCACTCCAATCAACAAATTGCCGAGCAGTTGTTCATCTCATTGCACACGGTAAAAACCCACGCACGGCGTATCCATGGCAAGTTGGGTGTTGAACGTCGCACCCAGGCTGTTGCCATGGCCAAGAAACTGGGATTGATGCTGCACGCCTGATCACAAGCGCCGGGTTCAAGGGGGCGATGCTGCGGGTTCAAACCCCATGCGCCAACTGACCGCACGGCTGGCCGCCAGCAAACGCCGGGCAGCGGGACCGTCTTCATCGGCATGGAACAGCGAGGTCGGCCCGACCACGGTCAGTACCGCGATTATTTTGCCCATCGTGTTGAACACCGGTGCCGACAGGGCATCTACGCCAGGCATCAGCAAGCCGTGGACATGATGCAGGCCGCGTTGGCGGATCTGTTCGCAGGTTGCCGACCAGGCCTGCTCATGCGCCATCCCATGGGCTGCGTTGCCTTGTAACTCCTGATCACGCAGCTCCACGGTCTCCCGTGCAGGCAGATAAGCGCCGAACACCAGCCCTGTCGAAGAGCTGAGCAGCGGCAGCACCGACCCCAGTTGTGTTACCACCGTCACCGCGCGCACCGCCGGTTCGATGTGTACCACCGTGGCACCCTGATTGCCCCAAACCGCCAGGAAACAGGTTTCGTTCAAGTCGTCGCGTAACTCGGCCAGGGGCAGGGCGGCGACTTTCAGCACGTCCATACTGTTGAGTGCCGCCAGGCCTACGCGCAAAGCTTCGCGGCCCAGTCCGTAATGGTTGGTGGCGGGGTTCTGTTCGGCGAAACCGCTGGCGATCAGCGCCTGCAGATAACGGTGAACCTTGCTTGCCGGCATCTGCACGTGTTCAGCCAGGCGCGACAGCGAGGTCGAAGGCGACAACATGGCCAGGGCCTTGAGGATGTCGGTGCCGACCTCGGCCGAGCGGACTTTCTGTTTGCCGTTGCTGTCGCTGGTAGGTTTTTCCATGGCGGCGGTGTGATCCCGTATCGAATGGGCGTCTTTATAACTTGACGGTCAATACCAATCAAATTACGTTATGCGTAATTGAATTACGATAAAAATAACCCAGGCGTGCCTTCAGCCCTGCACCAGGGCGACTGGCCGGCGCCGACTCCCGTTCAGGAGGCTCCATGAACACCGATTCAACGACGTCGGCGCTGGCGTATCTGCCTGGTTTCGGCAACGAATTCAGCAGTGAAGCGTTGCCCGGCGCACTGCCCGTCGGCCACAACTCCCCGCAGAAAGCGCCGTACGGCCTCTACACCGAACAGTTTTCCGGCACGGCGTTCACCATGCCGCGCAGTGAAGCGCGGCGAACCTGGATGTACCGCATTCAGCCGTCAGCCAACCACCCGGCGTTCGTCAAACTCGATCGGCAACTGGCCGGCGGCCCATTGGGTGAAGTCACCCCCAATCGCCTGCGCTGGAATCCGCTGGACATTCCCGCCGAGCCGACTGATTTCATCGACGGGCTGGTGAGCATGGCGGCCAACTCGGCCGGGGAAAAACCGGCCGGGATCAGCATCTATCACTACAGCGCCAACCGCTCCATGGAACGTGTGTTCTTCAATGCTGACGGTGAACTGTTGCTGGTTCCGGAGTTGGGCCGCCTGCGCATTGCCACAGAGCTTGGCGTGCTGGAGCTTGCGCCATTGGAGATCGCCGTGCTGCCGCGTGGCCTCAAATTCCGTATCGAGTTGCTCGACCCGCAAGCTCGCGGCTATGTTGCCGAGAACCATGGTGCGCCACTGCGCCTGCCGGACCTGGGGCCGATCGGCAGCAACGGCCTGGCCAATGCACGAGACTTTCTGACCCCGGTCGCTGCCTATGAAAACCTGCAGCAACCGACCACTCTGGTGCAGAAATTCCTCGGCCAGTTGTGGGCCTGCGAGCTCGACCATTCGCCGTTGAACGTGGTGGCCTGGCACGGTAACAACGTGCCGTACAAATATGACCTGCGCCGCTTCAATACCCTCGGCACGGTCAGCTTCGATCACCCCGATCCTTCGATTTTCACAGTCCTGACCTCGCCGACCAGCGTCCATGGCCTGGCCAATCTAGACTTCGTGATCTTCCCGCCGCGCTGGATGGTGGCCGAGAACACCTTCCGGCCGCCGTGGTTCCACCGCAATCTGATGAACGAATACATGGGCCTGATCCAGGGCGAATACGACGCCAAGGCCGAAGGCTTCGTGCCTGGCGGCGCATCCCTGCACAGCTGCATGAGCGCCCACGGCCCGGACGGCGAAACCTGCACCAAGGCCATCAACGCCGAGCTCAAGCCTTCGAAAATCGACAGCACCATGGCCTTCATGTTCGAGACCAGCCAGGTGCTGCGCCCGAGCCGTTTCGCCCTCGATTGCCCGCAACTGCAAAACACTTACGACGCCTGCTGGGCCACGCTGCCCGCCACTTTCGACCCGACCCGGAGATAACCCATGACGCAAACAACCATTACTCGCAGCTGGGTTGCTTCGGCCAACGGCCATGCTGATTTCCCCCTGCAGAACCTGCCGTTGGGCGTGTTCAGCTGCCAGGGGTCGGCGCCCCGTTGCGGCGTGGCCATCGGCGAACATATTTTCGATCTGCAGGCGGCACTCGATGCCGGCCTGTTTGACGGTGCTGCAAAAACTGCGGTGGAAGCGACCCGCGGCGGTCAGTTGAACGCCTTTTTCGAACTGGGCCGTGACGCGCGAGTAGCCCTGCGCGAACGCCTGCTGGAATTGTTCGCCGAAGGCAGCACCCTGCACGGCAAGATCGAAGCCCAGGGCGCAAAACTGCTGCCGCTGGCGGCGGACTGCGAAATGCACCTGCCGGCGAAAATCAACGACTACACCGACTTCTACGTCGGCATCGAGCACGCGCAGAACGTCGGCAAACTGTTCCGTCCGGACAATCCGCTGCTGCCGAACTACAAGTACGTACCGATCGGCTACCACGGCCGCGCATCGACCATTCGCCCCTCCGGCACCGACGTGCGCCGTCCGAAAGGCCAGACCTTGCCTGCCGGTCAGACCGAGCCGGTATTCGGCCCTTGCGCGCGCCTGGACTACGAACTGGAACTGGGTATCTGGATCGGCCAGGGCAACGACATGGGCGACTCGATTGCCATCGGTGACGCTGCCGATCACATCGCCGGTTTCTGCCTGCTCAACGACTGGTCGGCGCGGGATATCCAGGCCTGGGAATACCAGCCGCTGGGCCCGTTCCTGTCGAAGAGTTTCATCACCAGCATTTCGCCGTGGGTAGTCACTGCCGAAGCCCTGGAGCCGTTCCGGCGCGCCCAGCCTGCGCGTCCGCAAGGTGACCCGCAGCCGTTGCCGTACCTGCTCGACAAGCGTGACCAGTTGGGCGGCGCTTTCGACATCGAGCTGGAAGTGTTGCTCCTTACCGAAACCATGCGTGAACAGAATCTGCCAGCCCATCGCCTGACCCTGAGCAACACCCGGCACATGTACTGGACGGTGGCACAAATGGTCGCGCACCACAGCGTCAATGGCTGCCAGCTGCAGGCCGGTGACCTGTTCGGTTCGGGTACCTTGTCGGGGCCGCAAAGCGGTCAGTTCGGCAGCCTGCTGGAGATCACCGAAGGCGGCAAGCAGCCCATCGAACTGGCTTCCGGCGAGGTGCGCAAATTCCTCGAGGACGGTGATGAAATCATCCTGCGTGGGCGCTGCACCCGCGAGGGTTTTGCTTCCATCGGTTTTGGCGAGTGCCGCGGCAAAGTACTGCCGGCGCGTTAACGGGAGCGGGGCATGGAACTCTATACCTACTACCGCTCGACTTCGTCCTACCGGGTGCGCATCGCGCTGGCATTGAAGGGGCTGGACTATCAGGCGTTGCCGGTCAACCTGATCGCCCCGCCGGGTGGCGAGCACCGACAGCCAGCGTATCTGGGCATCAATCCCCAGGGGCGAGTGCCGGCGTTGCGCACTGACGAGGGCGAGTTGCTGATCCAGTCTCCCGCGATCATCGAGTACCTGGAGGAACGTTATCCACAGGTGGCGCTGCTTTCCAGTGACCTTGGCGCGCGCGCCCGGGAGCGCGGGGTGGCGGCGGTGATCGGCTGCGACGTGCATCCATTGCACAACGTCAGCGTGCTCAACAGGCTGCGCCAGTTGGGCCATGACGAACCGCAGGTGGTGGAATGGATTGGCCACTGGATCGGCCAGGGGCTGCCGACAGTGGAGCAGTTGATCGGTGATGAGGGTTACTGCTTCGGCCCTGAGCCTGGCCTGGCTGACGTTTACCTGATCCCACAACTGTACGCGGCCGAGCGTTTCAATGTTTCCCTTGAGGCGTATCCACGGATTCGCCGCGTGGCGGCATTGGCAGCGAACCATTCGGCATTCATCAAGGCTCATCCGGCGAATCAGCCAGATACGCCTTGAATCAAAAGCCGGATTTTTTGCTTTTAATGGACGATGGCATTGGGCGGTAAATGGCCCAGGCGCTCCGTCAGTCGAATCCGCTGGATCGGGTCGTCACTGAGCATCAGGGCATGTTCCAGGTCGAAGCGTTCCGCATTCGGGCAGTCCAGCCTTTGATACAGGCTGGCCCGGGCCAGATAGTCGGAAGCGCTGGCGTTGCCCAGTTCGAGTACCCGCTCGGCGTCGATCAGGGCGCCAATGTAGTCTTCGTGCGACAGGTGCAACTGACGCAGGTTGCGCGACAGCCGCTGCAGCATTTGCACCGGTTCGGCGGTGACCAGATGTTCGGCGCTGAGCTTCATGTCCGGACCGTATTGACGGTGTAGCAGCTCCCGGCAATCGTTGGGATACAGGCGTCGACCGCCACAGGGGTCGAGCAGGTGATCGGCGCCTGGTACCCGCAACAGGAAGTGTCCGGGAAAGTTCACCCCGACCATGGGGATCTCCAGGCCTCTGGCCAGCTCAAGCGCAATCAGGCCCAGGGTGAGAGGCTGCCCACGCCGACGTTCCAGGACTTTATTGAGCAACGCCACTTGCGGGCGCAACGGGGTGAAGTCGTCCTGGGCAAAGCCCAGGTCGTTCATGCGCCGCAGCAACGGCTGGGCCAGTTCGCTCACTGGCAGCATCGGCAAACCGCTACTGACCCGCTGTTGCAGTTCCTTGAAATCCGCCAGTGCGGCCTCGGGTTTGACCTCGGCGTCGTGTTCGGCCGCAATCCACAGCGCCGCCTCGAACAGTGCGGGCGGTGAACGTTGCAGGCAGGCGAAGAACGATTGGCGCGGGGTCATCAAAATCTCCGGGGGAATGCCTCGTTTTAGCCCCGTCGTCGGCTTTCGTCCAGTACCACGCGAGACTCCTTCGAGGTTATTTCCGAAAGCCTGCATGGCGCTCGTGCTTATTCCGGTGCGCTTCTGCAATTTTTGGGCGCAAGCCTATACTGGCGTCTACAAGAAAGTGATTCGGGAGCCTTACGATGTTCGCTCTCATGCAAAGCACTCGCCTTGAATCGCTGCATCTGAGCGTCGACCCGGTGACCGGGTTGAAGGCGGTCATTGCCATTCATAACAGCCGTTTAGGGCCCGCCCTGGGTGGTTGTCGTTACCTTGCCTATCCCAACGACGAGTCTGCGGTCGAGGACGCTGCGCGCCTGGCTCAGGGCATGAGCTACAAGGCGGCGCTGGCCGGCCTGGCCCAGGGCGGAGGCGTCGCGGTGATCGTGCGCCCGGCCCATGTCGAAAGCCGGGCTGCGCTGTTCGAGGCATTCGGGCGTTGCATCGAGCAGCTCGAGGGCCGCTACATCACGGCGATCGACAGCGGCACTTCAGTGGCCGATATGGACTGCATCGCCCAACAGACCCGGCACGTCACCAGTACCACTTCGGCGGGTGATCCTGCTCCGCATGCGGCGATGGGTGTGTTCACCGGTATTCGCAGCACTGCCATGGCCCGGCTCGGCAGCGATAATCTGGAAGGTTTGCGCGTGGCCATCCAGGGGCTGGGCAATGTCGGCTATGCGCTGGCCGAACAGCTGCATGCCGCCGGCGCCGAATTACTGGTCAGCGATATCGACCACGGCAAGGTGCAACTGGCCATGGAACAACTCGGCGCTCATCCGATCGCCAACGACGCCCTGCTCAGCACGCCCTGCGACATCCTCGCGCCCTGCGGCCTGGGGGGTGTGCTCAACAGCCATTCGGTGGCGCAACTGCGCTGTTCGGCGGTGGCCGGCTCGGCAAACAACCAGTTGACTCATCTTGATGTCGCCGACCAGTTGGAGCGTCGCGGAATTTTGTATGCCCCGGACTACGTGATCAATGCCGGCGGGTTGATCTACGTGTCGCTCAAGCACCGTGGCGATGAGTTGGGCACCATCACGGCACACCTGTCGAAAATCAGCTCGCGACTGACCGAAGTCTTCGCCCATGCCCAGGCGGAAAAGCGCTCGCCAGCCCGGGTGGCCGACGAACTCGCCGAGAAAGTGCTGTACCGGTAGGAGCTGCCGCAGGTCGGGCCGCGTTCGGACGGTCTTTTGCTGTAGCCATGAAAAAGGCCCTGAGCCATTCGACTCAGGGCCTATTCAATTCGGGCATTGCTTACTTTGCTGCTTTCGATGCCTTGGCCGGTTTGGTCGGGGCGATCGGCTCGGCGCCGGCCTCTTCAACAGGCGCCGCGACTTCAACCGTTTCCGCGACTTCGGCAGGAGCACTGAGCAATTCGGACAGGGCGTCCGGCTGGCTCTTGAACGCCTTGGCAAATACATCGCGGTTCTTCGCCATGTAGATCCCGGCTTCTTCCACTTGCTGCTCGGTCAGGGACGGAACGGCTTTGTGCAGCACTTCAGCCAGCAACTCGGCCAGCTCGAGCATTTTGTCATGACGGTCAGCTTCGGCTTTATCCATGAACAAGCGCTCCAGATCTCGGCTGCTGCGGTATACCACTTCGACGGCCATTTACCACCTCACATGCCTTCACATTGGTTGTCTGTATCGACTACTGTATCTATATACAGCTAAAGAATAAGCGAATCCCCGTGGTTTGGGTAGTGGCTTTTTAATGTAGCTTGATTTCGGGGTTTGTCCGGTGGCCTGTGCAGCATCCATTCGCGAGCAACACCGGCTTCGGGGAGGCAGCCACGGGTGCGACCAAACGCCACGGCGCGCGATCCCTGACGGCTCGCCATCATGGGCTGGCCTTTTTTCTGCATGCAGAATAACCGTCACGTCCAACCCGCATCATCCGGTCGAGCAGACCTAAGGAAGCATCATCGTGAAAATCAATTGGGCCGAAAGGCTGCGGCAGAACGTGCATGAACTGGCCGAGTCCCTGGGCAACCTGTTCGTCGAATCCTTTCACTACCTGGCACTGTTTGCCATCGGAGCGGTGACCGCCTGGGCGGCGGTCATGGAATTTTTGGGGATGATCGAGCAGGGACGCATCAAGATCGATGACATCCTGCTGCTGTTCATTTATCTGGAATTGGGTGCAATGGTCGGGATTTATTTCAAGACCAACCATATGCCAGTGCGCTTCCTGATCTATGTGGCGATCACGGCGCTGACGCGGCTGCTGATCTCCAACGTGTCGCACCACAATCCGCCGGATATCGGGATCATCTACCTGTGCGGCGGGATCCTGTTGCTGGCGTTTGCGATTCTGGTGGTGCGCTACGCTTCGTCGCAATTCCCGTCGGTGAAGATCGAACACCCGCAACGCAAGATCGGTGCGGGTTCCGGGGAGCATCCCGAAATCGAGAAAGGCGAGCTTTAAAGGTACAGGTTGGGGCGGGGCCTGCCCTTGGTCCGTGGCGGCGGCAGGGTATGGCTGTCGCCATTGGTCATGGCGTCGAGGATGGCCTTGGCGCTGTGACCCTGTTCGATGGCAATGCCGAACTGAATGCTTTGCACCAGGCGCTTGAGGCGCTTGGGGTCATTGCGCTGGTCGGCGCTGATCATCCGCTTGGCTACCACGCGGCCCTTGTTGGAAAGGGTCAGCATGATGCTGCCATCGAGGCCCTGAATGCTCAGGTTGACCTGGTAATCCGGCGCAAAGGCATCGGTAATGAGCTGGAAAGGGTTGTCCATGATGCGTCACCGCCTGATTGAACGTGCAGTTGTTGACCGGCCGTGATCGGGTTTAGTTCGCAACACCGGACCATCGGCCATCGCCATCATCATTTCTGTGGAGCAGCCTGCGGCAGCTCTTCCAGCATGTAGCAAGGCGCGTGCCGGAAGAATTTTCGAACAATAAACACTGGAAATAGAAGGCGCGCACGAGGCCCGCCTGCTTTCTGCCCGCCCGATTCAGGGCAGTAAACAGCGGTATGCCACCAAAGCGGTCAGCACTCCACCCAGTTCACCGCCAGGCCGCCTCGGGAAGTTTCCTTGTATTTGTCATGCATGTCGGCGCCGGTATCACGCATGGTACGGATGACCCGGTCCAGGGAAATGAAGTGCTTGCCGTCGCCGCGCAGGGCCATCTGCGTGGCATTGATTGCCTTCACCGCAGCGATCGCGTTGCGCTCGATGCACGGCACCTGCACCAACCCGCCGACCGGGTCGCAGGTCAGGCCGAGGTTATGCTCGAGGCCGATTTCGGCGGCGTTTTCCAATTGCTCGGGCGTGGCGCCGAGCACTTCTGCAAGTCCGGCGGCAGCCATGGCGCAGGCGGAGCCGACTTCGCCCTGGCATCCGACTTCGGCGCCGGAGATCGAGGCATTTTTCTTGCACAGAATGCCAACCGCTGCCGCACCCAGGAGGAAGGCAACGACGTCATCGTCCGAGGCATCCGCATTGAATTTCATGTAGTAGTGCAACACCGCCGGAATGATCCCCGCCGCGCCGTTGGTCGGTGCAGTGACCATGCGCCCGCCGGCGGCGTTTTCTTCGTTCACGGCCAGGGCAAACAGGTTGACCCACTCCATCGCCGACAAGGTCGAAGTGATGACATTCGGCTTGCCGATTTCCAGCAGGCTGCGGTGCAGTTTCGCCGCCCGACGAGGAACATTCAGGCCGCCGGGCAGGATGCCTTCGTGACGCAGTCCTTGCTCGACGCACTCGCGCATTACCGACCAGATGTGCAGTAGCCCTTGGCGGATCTGCACCTCGCTGCGCCATGCGCGTTCGTTGGCCATCATCAGTTCGCCAACTCGCAGGCCGTGCTGGTTGCATAGCTTGAGCAATTCAGCGGCGCTGGAAAAATCGTACGGCAATTCGACTTCATTGCCCGGCGCCTTGCCTGAGGCCGCCTCGGCCGCTTCGATGATGAAACCACCGCCCACCGAGTAATAGGTTTGCTCGAACAGTTCCCCGGTTTCGCCGAAGGCTGTCAGCGACATGGCATTGGGGTGGTAGGGCAGGCTCTCGTCGAGCAGCAGGAGATCGCGTTGCCAGTTGAAGGCAATGGTTGCCTGGCCTGCCAGATAAAGTTCGCCCGTTTCGCGCAGGGCCTGGATGCGCCCGTCGATGGTGCCAGGATCTATGCTGTCCGGCCATTCGCCCATCAAGCCCATGACACAGGCACGGTCTGTCGCGTGGCCGACGCCGGTTGCCGACAGGGAGCCGTAGAGGCGGATTTGTACCCGTCGCACGTCGGCCAGAAATCCTTGATCTATCAGGGCTTGGGCAAAGGTTGCGGCAGCACGCATGGGGCCCACGGTGTGGGAACTGGACGGACCGATGCCGACTTTGAATAGATCGAAAACACTGATAGCCATGCTAAACCCTATACAAGCAATGGAAGAGGAATCGCTGCCATTTGTGTAGGACAAGCGCAATTTCGGCGATACTGCCTGTCAAGGTCTTCCATGACCAACGACAATTCCTAAGACATCCTTTAGCAGGACTAAACGATGAGCCGTCAATTACACGCCCAGACTTATGTCTGGCTCAACGTGTTTGCCTGTGCCGCGCGACACTTGTCCTTCACCCGCTGTGCCGAAGAACTGCACATCACACCGGGGGCGGTCAGCCAGCAGATCCGTCAACTGGAGGAGCGTCTGGGGTTTCGCTTGTTTCATCGGCGGGCCCGAGGGGTGGAGTTGAGTGCTGAAGGACAGCGACTGGCCATTACTGTGAATGAGGCCTACGGCAGCATCGACGCGGAACTGCGGCGGCTGGACGCGGGCATGATCAGCGGGATTTTGCGCGTGCGCTCGATTCCCTCCTTCCTGAGCAAATGGTTGACCCCGCGCCTGCCGCGCCTGCAGCAGCGCTTCCCGGATATCCAGTTGCGCCTGGTGGCCGAGGACAGCAGCGTGCCGTTGCACGAAGGGGACTTCGATCTGGCGATCGATCTGAACGATGGCAGTTACCCGGGCCTGTTATCCACAGCCTTGCTCGATGAGCAGATCTTTCCGGTGTGCGCGCCGAGTCTGTTGCGTGGCCGCCCACCGCTGCACGGCCCTGCCGACCTGATGCATTTTCCCTTGTTGCACGACATCACTGCCTGGCGCGGCAGTTACGAGTACGCGGAGTGGGAGTTCTATCTCAATGCCATCGGTTTCGAGGGGGCCGACGTACGGCGCGGACATACCTTCAACCGCAATCACCTGACGATCGAAGCGGCCATCGCCGGGATGGGCGTGGCGATTGCCCGGCGAACGCTGCTCAATGATGAGCTGGAGCGCGGCGCGTTGATCGTGCCGTTTGGCCTGGCGGTACCCAACCACAAACGTTACATGCTGCTGTATGCCCCGGGGGCACTGAGCCATCCGGGCGTGCGCGCGGTGCATGACTGGCTGGTAGAGGAGGCGGGGGTTTTTCGCGGTCTGCACCCGTTGGGCGAGCAGCAGATGTGAGGATTTCGCATCAACAAGTGGTGCGACCCAACTCCCGACCTTAGCAGCGCTTTTGCCCTTTGTCCGACTTTTTTTGCGTATGAATATTTATCTTTTTTCAGGGGTTGAAATGTTCAGCGTACAGACCGATTGTGTAAGTAAGAGGTCACGGTGATGACGCCCAAGGGCTAACTGACCGGCCTCTCGCGAGCTAGCTGAAATAAGGGATGAACTATGCAAATCCAAGTCAATAGCGATAACCATATTCAAGGCAGTAAACGACTGGAGGAGTGGGTACGTACTACCATTGAGAGCACGCTCGAACGATACGAAGAGGATCTGACCCGGGTTGAGGTTCACCTGCGGGACGAGAACGGCGACAAGCCCGGTCCTCACGATATGCGCTGCCAGCTGGAAGCGCGGCCAAAAGGCCATCAACCGATTTCCGTCACCCATAAAGCCTCCACCATGGAGCAGGCGATCGACGGCGCGGCGACCAAACTCGAACATGCGCTGGAACATATGTTCGGCAAATTACGCGGCAAGCGAGCTAGTGTGGTGCCCATCGAGAGTGGCGCCCATGCCGATCAGCTGCTGGAAGAAGAGTTTCTGGAAAACGAACAGGCTGCGCTTAACGGCTGACAGCTGATTCACTTTACCTTCCCCAGTCTTTCACCTGAAAACAACGGGCCTGCAATCGCAGGCCCGTTTTGTTTGTACGGCGTTGCGGGCGATTCGAACAAGCAATTGCGGGTTAACGCACAAACGCCTGCCGATATTCCCCCGGAGCCGCGCCCAGAGCCTGACGAAACCGGTTGGTAAAATGACTGGCACTGGAGAATCCGCAGGCCAGGGCAATATCTCCCAGCGGCTGCACTGTTGTGCGCAGCAAATCCCGCGCCCGGCTCAAGCGTCGCGCCAACACATACTGGTGCGGCGGCAAGCCGAAGCTTTCGCGGAACATTCGCGCAAAGTGGTATTCCGATAGCGCGCACAGCGCGGCCAACTGCCCCAGGCTGAGAGCTTCAGCCAGTTGGCTGTCGATAAACTCAATCAAGTGCCGACGCTGGTGTGCGGCCAGGCCACCCTTGAGGCGCAGACCTTGACGCACGCCGACCTGGCTGAGCAGGGCATGACTGAGCATTTCATGAGCCAGGCTGCTGGTTAGCAGGCGCTCCGCCGGTTCGTCCCAGTTGAGGGCGATCAACTGCCGAAAACGTAATGCCTGTTGAGGGTCCTCCAGAAAGGTTTGCTCACGAAGTTGTACCTCACGCGGTTCGCGATCGAGCAGGGTGACGCAGCCAAGGGCAAACTGTTGTGGGCTGAAATACAGGTGAGCCAGGCGAATGTCGCCGTTGATCACCCAGCCTGACTGGTGGTCGGCGGGCAGGATGCACAGCTTGTCCGGGGCGCCCTTTTTGCCGGGCTGGTCGCGGCGAAAGGTGCCGGTGCCTCCGGAGAGGTAGCAGGACAGGGTGTGGTGGCTGGGAGCTTCGTAATCCCTGGCATCGTGATGATTGCTCCACAAGGCTGCGGACAAGCCGTCACCGAGCTCGGCACTGTGCTCGAGACGAGCATTCGGCGAACTGTTGAGGGCTTGAAAGACTTGCAAGGTGTCCAGTGCGGCCATGATCGGTTCTCTCCAACGCCTTGCATCCTACTCTGTAGTCGATCACCTGCCAGCCCGTCACCTGACAAATGCGCAAGATTATGCAAGTGCGCCCAAGCCCATCGCAGGACACTGGGCTCCTATTGAGGAGCCTGTGTCATGAACCTTTCTTTGTACCTGTTGACCGTCTTGATCTGGGGCACCACCTGGATCGCCTTGAAATGGCAGCTGGGTGTGGTGGCCATTCCGGTGTCGATAGTCTATCGCTTCGGCCTCGCCGCGCTGGTGCTGTTCGTGATGCTGCTGCTAAGCCGGCGCCTGCAAGTGATGAACCGGCGTGGGCATTTGATTTGTCTGGCCCAGGGGCTGTGCCTGTTTTGCGTCAACTTCATGTGCTTTCTCACCGCCAGCCAGTGGATTCCCAGTGGCCTGGTGGCCGTGGTGTTTTCTACCGCCACACTATGGAACGCTCTTAATGCGCGGGTGTTTTTCGGCCTGAGAATTGCACGCAACGTACTGATGGGCGGTGCCTTGGGTCTGCTGGGCCTTGGGTTACTGTTCTGGCCGGAACTGGCAGGGCACACCGCCAGCCCTGAAACCCTTCTGGGGCTCGGCCTGGCACTGTGTGGCACCTTGTGCTTCTCGGCAGGCAACATTTTGTCGAGCCTGCAGCAAAAGGCGGGCCTCAAGCCGCTCACTACCAACGCCTGGGGCATGGCCTACGGCGCGGCGATGCTCTCGGTCTGGTGCCTGGTCAAAGGTATTCCATTCGATATGGAGTGGAACACGCGCTACATCGGCTCGTTGCTGTACCTCGTCATTCCGGGATCGGTGATCGGCTTCACGGCCTACCTGACCCTGGTCGGGCGCATGGGGCCCGAGCGTGCCGCCTATTGCACCGTGCTGTTTCCGGTGGTGGCGCTCAATGTCTCGGCATTTGCCGAAGGTTACCAATGGACGGCGCCGGCACTGGTGGGGCTGCTGATGGTGATGTCGGGTAATGTGCTGGTGTTTCGCAAGCCCAGGGCCGGCGTCAATTCCACGGCGGAAAAACTGGCCTGAAACTATTTAACTGTCCCTTGGCAAGGTGAGGAATATTAATCCCAGGAACATATATTCAATATTGTTTCTGGCCCACTCATAACCGGTATGGTGAGGGGCGAAAGCCATGTCGAACCATTCATTAAGAATGATTGAGTAAAAGGTTTGGTAGGTGAAGATTGCTGTAGCGAAACCTATTATTGCAAATTTTTTTGCTTCATTGAATTCTCTGCGCGGTGCATTGAGCTTGTGCAGGAGTTGAAGGGTGCCCAGTAACAGACAAAAGGTGAAAATTATCTCGAGCGTGATGATGGCCCAGTACAATCGGTGATGGAGAAGGCCCGAGGTAACGGCCCTGTGGCGCCTGGAATCGTTGCCTTCGGTATTGGTCATGCTGAGGACATTACCAATGAACTCTGCATAGGCAGAGTAGTCGGTGAAGTTGTTGGCAAGAGTAGTTAGTCCGAATAGTGTCGCCATGAAAACAATTAAAACTTTGCTTCGCCTTATCACGTAGGCGCTGGTGAAGTGGTGCATGTTGTGTGCTCCGAATATGCGGCGATGGATTTATCGATGTTCGGAGTTTATAGGGCTTTAGAAGGGAGGGGCCAAGGGGTGCTTTGCAAGTTATGTCTCTAACTGTGTTGTGCACAGTGGTTGGTTGAGGTTGTTTTATTGATTTGTAAAGTGGCACGTCCAGCAGGACGTGCCTTCGTTCAATCAGCCTTTCCACACTTGCGGATTAACCAGATCCTGCGGTCGTTCGCCCAGCAAGGCGCTGCGCAGGTTAGTCAGGGCACGGTTGGCCATGGCATCGCGGGTTTCATGGGTGGCCGAGCCGATGTGGGGTAAGGTTACGGCGTTTTTCAGCTGAAACAGAGGCGACTCGGTCAGCGGCTCCTTTTCATAGACGTCCAGCCCGGCGCCACGGATCCGGTTGTTTTGCAGCGCTTCAATCAGGGCCGGTTCATCCACTACAGGCCCACGGGAAATGTTCACCAGAATGGCGCTCGGCTTCATTAGCGCGAGTTCACGATGGCTGATCAGATGTCGGGTCTTTTCGCTGAGGGGTACAACCAGGCAGACGAAGTCGGCCTCGGCCAGCAGTTGATCGAGGCTGCGAAATTGCGCGCCGAGT
Organism: Pseudomonas sp. GW821-FHT09H03; assembly: GCF_059415945.1. Taxonomy (NCBI): domain Bacteria; kingdom Pseudomonadati; phylum Pseudomonadota; class Gammaproteobacteria; order Pseudomonadales; family Pseudomonadaceae; genus Pseudomonas; species Pseudomonas sp. GW821-FHT09H03. The sequence goes on from NZ_JBWKOF010000008.1 coordinate 112,485, forward strand.
TCCTGCTCCAGTTCGGTCTTGCGGCTGTTACCGCTGTAAATGACCGGCATGTTGAAGCCCAGGCGACCGCGTCGGGCAATGGCCGCACCAATGTTGCCCATGCCGACGATGCCCAGGGTCTTGCCGTGCACATCACAACCGAACAGCGGTGCGCCAACGGTCGCTTGCCATTGGCCGGCCTTGGTCCAGGCATCGAGTTCCGCGACGCGACGGGCGCTGCTCATCAAGAGTGCGAAGGCAAGATCCGCAGTGCTTTCGGTGAGCACGTCGGGCGTGTTGGTGAGCATGATCCCGCGTTCATTGAAGTACGCCAGATCGTAGTTGTCGTAGCCCACCGAGACACTGGAAACCACTTCCAGGCGGGTAGCGTTTTCCAGCTGAGTGCGACCGAGTTTGCGACCCACGCCGATCAGGCCGTGGGCATTAGGCAGGGCTTCGTTGAATTGAGCGGTGATGTCACCGTTTTTCGGATTCGGCACGATGACGTCGAAGTCTTGTTGCAGGCGTTCGACCATTTCGGGAGTGACGCGGCTGAAAGCCAGGACGGTCTTTTTCATGAGGCGGGCTCGTCGGGCGGAGAATGCTGAGCACGCTAACATTCGCCCGGCGGCAGCTACAAGCGGCAAGTCACGGTGAAGGGAGCGGCTTTAAACTTGCCGCTAGAGGCTTGTCGCTCACGATCCGTTATACTGGCGCCTTTCGCGGCTCGCTGATCGGGCCCGACATTTATGCACCACCCGGAGCTTTCATGACATCCCCGAAACAACCGCCGGTAGCCGACGCATCCAGCGTCGCCCAGGCAGAGCTGCCAGACAGCGTCGACTCCAGCGCAGACAGCGAAACCGAGGCTGCGATCCCGGCGTTCAAGTTCCCGTTCAAGCCCGGCGAGCTGGCAGCGGCCAAGAACTCCAACCAGCCGTGGTACAAGAACGGCGCCAAGAACGGCCACACCAAGACTCCGGGGATGGCACCTCCCGGGACTCGTCGTTCGATGGGCAAGCGCTAGGTTTCAGGTTGCTCGGTGACTGCGGCGACTAATGCCGCCGCAAATACTGGTATCGAAGCATGTCATGCACCCTTCACTGTGCCTTGGCAGTTGGCCGGATAGAGTCCCATTCGGTGACATACGCGGTTTTGCTCTTTTTGCTGTACAGGCACAGCTCGGTACCTTGCGCGCCTTTCATGTGTTTTTGCGGGTACTGGCCCTGGAGCAGCAGCGCGGTATAACCGACGCGATCATCGAACTGCGCAGGGTTGCCGACGGGGTTGGCATTCTTCAGGCCACTGGCCTTGGTGCAACTGGCCAGTACTGTCTTGTCGTAGGCGGCCCAGGCGTCAAGGCTGGAGGCGCTGGCCTGATGGGCGAGGGCGGCGATGCAGAGCAGGCTCAGGGTTGCGGCTTTCATGGTTCAGGAGTCCTTGGGCAGGTGCGGTCCAAGGGGTGAGTATGCCTGATGGTGGGATGGTATCTGTAAGGCCGTCATGGCGAGCCTGATCGCGAAGGCGATGTATCAGACCGGCACCGCCTCCCGGCGAACCACGCGCATCCCGACACTTTCATACAATCGCTGCGCCCGTTGATTGTCTTCCAGCACCTTCAAATCCACGAAACCCTCCCGGCGTTGTTGAAACGTCTTGAACGCCTGTAGCAGCAACGCGCGGCCCAAACCTTGTCGTTGAGCCCGCGGATGCACCACCAGATTGTAGATATACGCGCTGGTCCAGCACTGGCACACGGCAACCACGCCCTCGGCGTCCAGAGCAATGAAACACAGGGACGGGTCGTATTCGGGGTCGGTTTCGAACCGCTGTTGCCAGGCGTCCAGCGCCGGAACGCGACCACCACCTTGCCGATGGCCGAGCTCCATCAGTTGGTGCACGGCAGCGGCGAGGGCAGGGTGATATTGAGTCAACTGCACGCCGGCTGGCCAGATGGCTTGCGGCACGACGTCAGTAAGGTCGCGCCGCATCAGCCAGCAAAATTCTCCGGCCAAGACTCAATAACCTTGCTCGGCAACGGCCTTGGCTGCGGTGATCAGGCACTGGGTCAACTCGGGTGAAGAAAACTTGGTCAGTACCGCATTCGCCCCGGCCACGCGCGCTTTCTCTGCGTTCATCGCGCTGTCGAGGGAAGTGTGCAGCAACACATAGAGGTGTGCGAAGTCCGGAGTTTCACGCAGGGTACGGGTAAAGGCGTAACCGTCCATTTCCGACATTTCAATGTCCGAGACAATCAGGTTGATCTGATTGGCGGTGCCTTGCAGGTCCAGCAGGCAGTCGATGGCTTCCTTGGCGCTGCGGGCGGTATGACATTGCAGGCCGAGGTTGCGCAGGGTGTGCACCGACTGTTGCAGTGCGACCTGGCTGTCATCGACTACCAGAATCCGCGCACTGCCGAGCGTCTCGGCGTCCTCCATGCTCAGTTCGGTGGGTGCCATCTCGATCTGCACCGGGGCGATGCCGTGAATGACTTTTTCGATATCCAGCACTTGCACCAGGTTGCCATCGACCGAGGTCACACCGGTGATGTACGAACGCAGGCCGCCGGAACCGAAGGGGGGCGGACGGATGTCGGTGGTCAGGCAATGGATGATCTTGCTGACTGCCTGAACATGCAGCCCCTGCTTGGAGCGACTGACATCGGTGACGATCAGGCAACCGCCGTTCGGGTCCTCCAGCGGGCGCTCACCAATGGCGCGGCTGAGGTCGATCACCGACAGCGACGCTCCGCGCAGGGTGGCGATGCCTTTGACGTGAGGATGCGACTCCGGCAACTTGGTCAGCGGCGGGCAGGGAATGATTTCACTGACCTTGAGCAGGTTGATCGCCATCAGCTTGCCGCTGCGCAAGGTAAACAGCAGAAGCGACAGTGAGTCTGCGCGGGCTTTGGTGGCGGTCATATGAACCTTCTGTTGAGAAAGGTGGCGGGCAATCCCGGGATGGCCAACGGCTATCGATGCCGGGTTATCGACTTGTTGGGGGCAGGCTTTAATGCAATCAGTCTACCTGTGGCAATGGGGCTTTCTGTTGTGAGGGAGCTCGCTATGGTCACGGCGCCTTCTGTGGTCAGGGAGCCTTCTGTGGCGAGGGGGCTTGCTGTGGCGAGGGGGCTTGCCCCCGTCGGAGTGCGAAGCGCTCCCCAGCCTTTGCGACCGCTTCGCGGTCGAACGGGGGCAAGCCCCCTCGCCACAGAAAGCCCCAATTCCCAGCAAGCCCCGTTCCCCAGCAAGCCCCGTTCCACAGCAACCCCCATACCACAGCATGCCCTCTTGCCACAGGGGGATTCATTTCATCCCCAAGCGCTTGGCCATGCGCCCCAGGTTCGCCCGATCCAGGCCTAGTTCACGCGCGGCACTAGCCCAGTTGTTGTGATGCCGTTCCAGGCACGCGGCGATCACTTGGCGTTGATAGTTCTCGGTGGCCTCGCGCAAGTCTCCCGTTACCAGCGTCATCGCAGGCGCTGCAGGCTGCTGTGCGGTGACTTCAACGCTGCCATTGGGCAAGTCCAGATCCGCGGCGCTCAGGCTTAGAATCTTCGGTCTCTCCTTACAGTTACCCAGCGCTTTGAGGGCGCTGCGGCCGATCAAGTGTTCCAGTTCGCGAACATTGCCCGGCCAGTCATAGGCAAGCAGTGCGTTTTGCGCATCACTACCCAGGCGCAGACTGTTGAGGCCCATGCGCGAACGATTCTGCTCCAGGAAATACCCGCTGAGCAGCAACACGTCACGCCCGCGATCGCGCAGCGCCGGCACCAGCAACGGGTAGACGCTGAGGCGGTGATAAAAGTCGGCACGATAACGGCCGCTGCGCACTTCCTCGGCCAGGTCGCGGTTGGTTGCCGCGATCAGGCGGACGTCGACCTGATGCTCCTTGTCCGAACCCAATCGCTGCAGTTGGCCGCTTTGCAGCACGCGCAACAGCTTGGCCTGCACGGTCAATGACAATTCGCCGACTTCATCGAGAAACAGCGTGCCGCCATTGGCCAGTTCGAACTTGCCGCGCCGGTCGTTCATCGCCCCGGTAAAGGCACCGCGCACATGCCCGAACAGCTCGCTCTCCACCAGGGTGTCCGGCAGCGCGGCACAGTTGAGGCTGATGATCGGTTTGTCGGCGCGGGCCGAGGCGGCGTGAATGGCCTGGGCCACCAACTCCTTGCCCACCCCGGTTTCCCCGGTGATCAGCACGGTCAGATCGCTGCCGCCGACCAGATTGATTTCTTCGACCAGCCGTTTGTGGGCCTTGCTCTGGCCGATCATCTCGCGGCTCTGCTGGCCGCTGGCCTGGCGGTACACCTCGGCGCGCTGGTGTTCGTCTTCGGCGCGATTGGCCAGGCGTTCGATGCGCTCGGCGGCGTTGACCGTGGCGGCGGCGAGGCTGGCGAAGGCTTGCAGAGCGTCCAGTTCGATCGGTTCGAAGCGCTCCGGGTCGAGGGCATCGAGGGTCAGCAGGCCCCATGGACGCTCGTCGATAAACAGTGGGCAACCCATGCAATCATGCACTTCCAGATGATCATCCAGGCCATCGACCAGACCGTCATAAGGGTCGGGCAACTCGCTGTCGGCGGCGAAGCGCGTCGGCCCAGGGCTGCCGAGCAGTGCCTGGAAGCGCGGATGTTCGCTGACTTTGAAGCGCCGGCCGAGGGTGTCGGTGCTCAAGCCATCGACGGCCAGCGGCACCAGCCATTCGCCATCGAGACGCAGCAGCGCGGCAGCATCGCACGGCAGCAGGGCGCGCATCGCTTCGAGCAAGCGGCGATAGCGCTCGCCTTCGGGGAGTTCACGGGACAGGTCAGAGACCAGAGGCAGCAGTGCGGTCAGCAGGGATTTTGCAGTCATATTGACTCCATGTAGTCGGTATGACTATAAAGCAGTCTGTGTCTAAATGACTATGTTGATACTAAGCTTTTGATTTTAAACAATAAAATAGTTGGCACGGAAGCTGATAAGTATAGGGCAATCAGTTAGCAATCAAGAAACCTGGAGTCACTTTATGCTGAGCGCCCAAGACCGTGCCATCGTCAAATCCACTGTCCCGCTGCTGGAAAGCGGTGGCGAAGCGTTGATCACGCACTTTTACCGCATGATGCTCTGCGAATACCCTGAAGTGCGCCCATTGTTCAATCAGGCCCACCAGGCCAGCGGCGATCAGCCGCGCGCCCTGGCCAACGGCGTGCTGATGTATGCGCGCCACATCGATCAGCTCGATCAACTGGGTGATCTGGTGGCCAAGATCATCAACAAGCACGTGGCCCTGCAGATCCTGCCGGAACATTACCCGATTGTCGGCAACTGCCTGCTGCGTGCAATCGCCGAAGTGCTGGGCGAAGAAATTGCCACGCCGCAAGTGATTGCAGCCTGGGGTGCAGCTTACGGTCAACTGGCCGACATTCTGATCGGTGCCGAAGGCAGCATTTACGACCAGAAAGCGCAGGCACCCGGCGGCTGGCGTGGAGCGCGGGATTTCATCGTTGCAGCCAAGGTCGAGGAAAGCGCGGAAATCACCTCGTTCTACTTCGAACCGGCTGACAAAGGACCGATTCTCGCTGCTGAACCGGGCCAGTACATCGGCATGAAACTGTTCCTCGATGGAGAGGAAATCCGTCGTAACTATTCACTGTCGGCCTTGGCGAGCAAAGGCCAGTACCGCATCAGCGTCAAGCGCGAAAGCGGTGGCCGCGCCTCCAACTATCTGCACGACCAATTGCCGGTCGGTGCGAGCATCCAGTTGTTTCCGCCATCGGGTGAGTTTGTGCTGACTGCCAGCGACAAACCCCTGGTATTGATCAGCGGCGGAGTCGGCATTACGCCAACCCTGGCGATGCTCGAAGCGGCATTGCAAACCGAGCGTCCAGTGCATTTCATTCACTGCGCGCGTAACGGCAGCGTTCATGCGTTCCGCGACTGGATCGACGGGCTGGCCGAGCGTCATCCGCAACTCAAGCGCTTCTATTGCTATGCCGAGGATGACGGTGTGAGCCCGGCGGCGCACAAGGTTGGATTGCTGAGCCAGCAACAGTTGAACGAATGGTTGCCGCAAGAGCGCGATGTGGATGCTTACTTCCTCGGGCCGAAGGGCTTCATGGGAGCGATCAAGCGCCACCTCAAGGCCTTGGGTGTGCCGGAGAAACAGAGCCGTTACGAGTTCTTCGGGCCGGCTTCGGCGCTGGAGTAAGTAGCGAGGTGACTCGGGGATCGAGTCGCCAGCTTCGCGAGCAAGCCCGCTCCCACACTGATCGCGGTGAACACAAAGTTTTGTGTCCGGCGTCAATCCAATGTGGGAGCGGGCTTGCTCGCGAATGCTGCACCGCGTTTTCAACTTGTGAAAAACCTTTGAAAGTTAATCCCTTCTTAACCCGCTTATCGTCTATTCCCCCAAATCCCCCGACACGCTCCAGGCTCTCAAAGGTCATGGCCAGCGTGTAGACTGGCGGGCAATCGATATATTGAAGGGAAACGCGATGAGCGAGGAAACCATGCGGTTGGGGCGTGAACGACGCTATCTGGTGTTGCTGGGCATCATTTGCCTGGCACTGATCGGTGGCGCGTTGTACATGCAGATTGTGCTGGGCGAGGCGCCTTGCCCGCTGTGCATCCTGCAACGGTACGCATTGCTGCTGATCGCCATTTTTGCCTTCGTCGGCGCCGCCATGCGTTCGCGCCGCAGCATCACGATTTTTGAAACCCTGGTGGTGATTTGCGCTCTGGCGGGTGTCGCAGTGGCCGGGCATCACGTTTATACGCAGTTCTATCCGGCGATCAGTTGTGGCATCGATGTGCTGCAACCCATAGTCGACGGCCTGCCGCTGGCGAAGATCTTCCCGCTGGGTTTCCAGGTCGACGGCTTCTGCTCCACGCCCTATCCACCCATCCTCGGTTTGTCGCTGGCGCAGTGGGCACTATTGGCCTTCGTGCTGATCGTGATTCTGGTGCCGCTACTGACCTCGCGTAACCGTAAAGCGCTGCGCTGAGTTCATCTGCCGGCAACCATTGTCGGACAAAAAAACGCCCCGGTCCTCGATGAGAGGAGCGGGGCGTTTTTGCATTTCACATGCCCGGTAAAAAGACCGTGATGCGTGACAGTCAGGGGTGCGACACGTGTGCGACACGTTGTCACAGCGAAAAGGTCGCAGGTCATTTCATGAAGCCGGATCAGCAGGTGATCGAGTCACCCAATCAGCCTGTTCCGGCCGTTGCCGACTTCCACCACGTCGAGCTGGAACAGGCAGTTTTAACAAGGTCTGGCGAATGGCCAGAGCCCTTGTCATATCGGGCTTGCGGCAAGGTCGAGGGCAATGGAAGTTGCGTCGATACTGTCTGAAATGCCGGGGGTAGACCTACTTATTTTGGTGTTTTTGTTGAGAATTTATTTCGATAAGATGCGCGACTTTTACGAGATCGGCGAATGATTGTTGCCGCTTCGGATAAAAATTATTTCGGGATGAGACATGGTTTATAAAACGCTACATATCTACAATCGCCCGCACTGAATTCCCGGCACTGCTCAATCCTTGATCAGGTACTGAGCGGGACAGGGTGTCGAGAGCTTCACGCGACCCCGGTGTCGGTGCCGCCAACTACCCGCACCAAATGGAATTGGTCTGTAACAAGGCCTTTGACCACGAATTCGAATAAGAACTCAACGCAGGCCCAGGATTTGTCGAAACGCGTCTGACGCCACGACGGGCAGGCCCTTATTCAATCCAAGAAAAATGCCAACCCTTGGCAGGGTGAAGTGTTGGCGATCAAAACCCAACTGCATTGCGCAAGCTGCTTTAGAGGTCGTGAGATGAGTAAAAACAGGTACCCCAGACTACTAGGCTTATTGCCGCTGATCGGCACGTTGCTGCTGTCAGGCTGCAACATGACCTTGCTCAATCCCAAGGGCCAGGTTGGTCTGGACGAGCGAAACCTGATCATCACCGCAACGCTGCTGATGCTGTTGGTCGTGGTTCCGGTCATCGTCATGACTTTCCTGTTCGCCTGGAAATACCGCGCGTCCAACACCAGCGCTACCTACACGCCGAAATGGAACCACTCCACCAAGATCGAGATCGCGGTGTGGGCTGTTCCGGTACTGATCATCATTGCCCTGGGTTACGTCACCTACAAGTCGACCCACGCCCTTGACCCGTACAAGCCACTGGAATCCGACGTCAAGCCTGTGACCATCGAAGTGGTCGCGCTGGACTGGAAGTGGCTGTTCATCTACCCGGAACAAGGCATCGCCACGGTCAACAAGATCGTGTTCCCGGCGCACACCCCGATCAACTTCAAGATCACTTCCGACGCTGTGATGAACTCGTTCTTCATCCCTGCTCTGGGTGGCCAGATCTACGCGATGGCGGGCATGCAGACCAAGCTGCACCTGATCGCCAACGAAAACGCTGAAATGGACGGTATCTCCGCCAACTACAGCGGCGCCGGTTTCACCGGTATGAAATTCAAAGCGATCGCAACTTCCCAGGAAGATTTCGACGCCTGGGTCAGTGAAGTCAAAAAGGCACCTAAACAGCTTGAACAAGCTGAATACGCAGCCCTTGCCAAGCAGAGCCAGAACAACCCAGTCGAGCTCTACTCCTCGGTCACACCGAACCTGTTCCAGACCATCGTCGACAAGTACGAAGGCATGAAACCAGGTCCGAAAGTGAAGCACGAGAAGAAAGAGAAAGAAGTGGCCGCTACGGACATGGATTCGCATTCAGCTGCCGGGGCAGAGGAGTAAACGATGTTTGGTAAATTAAGTTGGGAAGCGGTCCCGTTCCACGAGCCGATCGTGATGGTGACCATCGCCATGATCGCGCTGGGTGGTCTGGCACTGTTTGCAGGTATCACTTATTTCAAGAAGTGGACCTACCTGTGGACCGAGTGGCTGACGTCGGTCGACCACAAGAAAATCGGCGTGATGTACATCATCGTCGCCATGGTCATGCTGCTGCGCGGTTTTGCCGACGCCATCATGATGCGTACCCAGTTGGCCATGGCCACCGAGGGTTCGCCTGGCTACCTGCCACCTGAACACTATGACCAGATCTTCACCGCCCACGGTGTGATCATGATCATCTTCATGGCGATGCCATTCTTCACCGGCCTGATGAACCTTGCAGTGCCGCTGCAGATCGGCGCGCGTGACGTTGCCTACCCGTTCCTGAACTCCCTGAGCTTCTGGCTGCTGGTTTCCGGCGTGGTGCTGATCAACCTGTCCCTGGGCGTCGGCGAATTCGCCAAGACCGGCTGGGTTGCCTATCCACCGCTGTCGGGTCTGCAATACAGCCCTGGCGTGGGGATGGACTACTACATCTGGGCGCTACAGCTATCGGGTCTGGGGACAACGCTGACGGGGGTCAACTTCCTGGCCACCGTGCTGAAAATGCGTACCCCTGGCATGAAGCTGATGGACATGCCGATCTTCACCTGGACCTGCACCTGGGCCAACGTCCTGATCGTGGCTTCGTTCCCGATCCTGACCGCTACCCTGGCACTGCTGACGCTTGACCGTTACATGGATTTCCACATTTTCACCAACGAACTTGGTGGCAATCCGATGATGTACGTGAACCTGTTCTGGGCATGGGGTCACCCTGAGGTGTACATCCTGATCCTGCCAGCGTTCGGTATCTTCTCTGAAGTCATCTCGACCTTCACCGGCAAGAAACTGTTCGGCCACCACTCGATGGTCTATGCATCGGGCGCGATCTCGATCCTGGGCTTCATGGTCTGGCTGCACCACTTCTTCACCATGGGTTCGGGTGCCAGCGTCAACGCCTTCTTCGGTCTGGCGACGATGCTGATTTCCATCCCGACGGGTGTGAAACTGTTCAACTGGCTGTTCACCATCTACCAGGGCCGTCTGCGTTTCACCAGCCAGGTTCTGTGGACCCTGGGCTTCATGGTGACCTTCGCCATCGGCGGCATGACCGGCGTACTGCTGGCCATTCCGGGTGCTGACTTCGTTCTGCACAACAGCCTGTTCGTGATCGCGCACTTCCATAACGTGATCATCGGCGGCGCGGTATTCGGCTACATCGCAGGCTTCGCGTTCTACTTCCCGAAAGCGTTCGGCTTCAAGCTGCACGAAGGTTGGGGCAAGGCAGCGTTCTGGTTCTGGATCAGCGGCTTCTTCGTCGCGTTCATGCCGCTCTACGCTCTGGGCTTCATGGGCATGACCCGTCGCCTGAACGCCACCACCAACCCTGAGTGGGTGCCGTACCTGTACGTCGCCATGTTCGGTGCGGTGATGATCGCCGTGGGTATCGCTTGTCAGTTGATCCAGCTCTACGTGAGTGTGCGTGACCGCAACAAGCCAGAGAACATGTGCGAACACGGTGACCCGTGGAATGCTCACACTCTGGAATGGTCGACCTCTTCGCCACCTCCGTTCTACAACTTCGCCGTGCTGCCAAAAGCCGACGTAGTCGACCCGTTCACCGAAGCCAAGGAAAACGGCACCGCGTACAAGGCTCCGGCCAAGTACGAGCCGATCCACATGCCAAACAACACCGCGACCGGTGTGGTCATGGGCGCACTGTTGACCGTGTTCGGCTTCGCGATGATCTGGCACATCTGGTGGCTGGCGATCGCTGGCCTGGCCGGCACCGTGATCTACTTCGTGATCCACGCGGCCCGTGATGATCAAGGCTATATGGTGCCGGTCGACGTGATCGAGCGCATCGAAGCCGAGCAGCACAAGCGTCTGGTAGCAGCCGGGAAAGTCCCAGCCACTGCCACCCGTGTTGAAACCTCGTTGGAACAGGCTTAAACCATGTCGAACTTAGTGACCAATGCTGGACACACCCATGTCGATGGACATGGGCATGATGACCATCACCACGACTCGGGCGAGATGACCGTATTCGGCTTCTGGCTCTACCTGATGACCGACTGCATTCTGTTTGCGTCGATCTTCGCAGCGTACGCGGTACTGGTTAACAACGTAGCGGGTGGCCCGTCGGGCCACGATATCTTTGAACTGCCATACGTACTGGGCGAAACCGCTCTGCTGCTGTTCAGTTCGATCACCTACGGCTTCGCCATGCTGGCGTTCTTCAAGGGCAACAAGAAGCAGGTCCTGGGCTGGCTGGCCATGACCTTCCTGTTCGGTGCCGGCTTCATCGGCATGGAGATCAACGAGTTCCACATGCTGATCTCCGAGGGCTACGGCCCTAGCCGTTCGGGCTTCCTCTCCGGGTTCTTCACCCTGGTCGGCACCCACGGTCTGCACGTGACCAGCGGTCTGATCTGGATGGCGATCATGATGTATCAGGTGCAGAAAAACGGCCTGACGGCGACCAACAAGACCCGTCTGAGCTGCCTGAGCCTGTTCTGGCACTTCCTGGACGTTGTGTGGATCTGTGTATTCACCGTTGTTTACCTGATGGGGACTATGTAAATGGCTAACGCACATTCCCACGACAACCACGATGCCGGTCACGGCAGCGTCAAGTCCTACGGCATCGGTTTCATCCTGTCGGTGATCCTGACCCTGATCCCGTTCGGCCTGGTGATGTACCCGACGCTGCCGAAGTCGATCACCCTGATGATCGTCGTCGCAATGGCCGTCATCCAGGTGCTGGTGCACCTGGTGTACTTCCTGCACCTAGACCGTTCGGCCGCGCAGCGTAACAACGTGATTGCGTTTGTCTTTGCCGCGATCGTGATTGTCCTGCTGGTTGGCCTGTCGCTGTGGATCATGTTCAGCATCCACACGTTCATGATGGCGAAGTGAGGTAAGTCCGCATGTCCCTCAAGCACTTTATCCAAATCACCAAACCGGGGATCATTTTCGGTAACGTGCTTTCTGTGGCAGGCGGATTTTTCCTGGCCTCCAAAGGGCATGTCGATCTGGCCATCTTCCTGGCCGCCATGATCGGCACGTCCCTGGTGGTCGCCTCCGGTTGCGTGTTCAACAACTGCATCGACCGCGACATCGACCTGAAGATGGAGCGCACCAAGAACCGGGTGCTGGTCCAGGGCTTGATCTCCCTGAAACTGGCCCTGATCTACGCGACCGTCCTGGGTGTCGCCGGCGTTGTGTTGTTGTACAAAGTAGCCAATCCGCTGGCTGCTTTGTTCGCAGTCATCGGCTTCGTGATCTACGTCGGCTTCTACAGCCTGTACCTCAAGCGCAAGTCGGTTCACGGCACGCTGGTGGGCAGTCTGTCGGGCGCCATGCCGCCGGTGATCGGCTACGTCGCGGTAAGCAATACCTTCGACATGGCCGCGCTGACCCTGCTGGTGATGTTCAGCCTGTGGCAGATGCCGCATTCCTACGCCATCGCGATCTTCCGCTTCAACGATTACCTGGCCGCATCGATTCCGGTGCTGCCAGTCAAGCGCGGGATCAAAGTGGCCAAGAAGCACATCCTGCTCTACATCCTGGCGTTCCTCGTGGCGACCTTGATGCTGACCTTCAGCGGCTACGCCGGCATGAGCTACCTCGCCGTCGCCGCCGCCATGGGCATGTACTGGCTGTACATGGCCTGGACCGGCTACAAGGCAGTGGATGACACGGTCTGGGCACGCAAGCTGTTCGTGTTCTCGATCTTCACCATTACCGCGTTGAGCGTGATGATGTCCCTGGACTTCAAGGTGCCGGCAGAGCTGTTGCTGACGTACGCGCCTTAAGATTCAGATGCTGCACCGAAAAGCCCCGCCTTCGAGAGAAGCGCGGGGCTTTTTGTTTGGATGTGTCTCGTCCTGAATAAGGTTTACACCTGTTTCAGGACGAGACAATGCTTTTTAGCAGGTCGAGGTCGTTAGCAGGGTTTGTCAGGAAGATGACTCGCCGGTTGCCTGACTATAAGCATATTGCGTATAGTTAGGCGATGCGAACCGTATTCTTCGAAACCACATCCTTTACTGCCACCGTTGGCAATTATCTGACGGACGATGAGTATCGTGCGCTGCAAACCCGCATGCAGCTCAATCCCCTGGCGGGCGCTGTGATGCCTCGCACGGGAGGCTTTCGAAAACTCCGCTGGGCCGATGAGCGTCGAGGAAGGCAGGCGAGGTGGCTTGCGGGTTATCTATTATTGGCTTATGAATGATGGCCAGTTCTGGATGTTTGCAATTTATGACAAAGATGAGCTTGAGAATTTGACCGCCGACCAAGAAAAGGTGCTCAAGAAAGCCATAGAAACAGAGTTGAAAAAACGAGGTACCCCATGAAAAAACGCGACCTGTTTGCAGAGTTGATGCAGGGCGTTGATGAGATGGCGGCTCAACGCGAAGGCAAGATTACGTTGCGCAACACGACCGTGGAGGACATTCCGGCTCCTGAGGTGGGGGCGCAGGAAATCGTTGCACTACGGGAAAAGTTGCACATGTCCCAAGCCGTTTTCGCCAAGCGAATTCGCACCAGCCCCAGCACCCTGAGAAACTGGGAACAGCAAAAGTCGAAGCCAAATGCTCAGGCCGCCTTGTTGATCAGGTTGGTGGAGAAATTTCCGGATATGGTTGATCGACTGGCAGTCGTTTGATCAAACCATCGAACAATTGAAAAGCCCCGCCTTCGAGAGAAGCGCGGGGCTTTTTGTTGGTGCAGTGTTTGGGATGGCAAGGCGGTGTCGCCGTTTGCGGAGTTTGACAAGGCCAATGTCTGGCTCGACGCGGCCACCAACAGCGTTCTGGCCCTGGGCTATCGGCCCTTGTTATTGTTGTTGCCATCAGCTTTATGGGTGCTTGGCCGCCGCTCCCTGAGCTTCACGCTGCTGTGTATTGGCGCAGCTGTGTGTTGAACGGGCAAGGGCGAGAATTTTTTGCAGTACTGATCAAGAGGACTGGCTAAATGATTGGGAACATGACCTGCGATGAACGCTTCATCGCCCTGGCCAAGGAATTCGGTTACGACATCTATGGCGAAAACACCGTCGGCGGGCATTACGCACCGCTGATCCGTCACCACGACGAACTCTATATCAGCGGTCTGGTGCCACGCATGAACGGCAAAATTCACTACCCCGGCCGGGTCGGGCTGGATCTGACCCTGACCGATGCGCAAGCGGCAGCCGGCATCAGTGCGCTGCGTGGGCTGGCGCTGATCGTCGATGCGATCGGTTCGCTGGACAAAATCAAATCGCTGATTCGGGTGACGGTGTATGTGAAGTCGACAGCGGATTTTGTCGACCTGAGCGAAGTGGCCAATGGCGCGTCGGATGTATTCAGCCATGTTCTGGGTGAGGCGGGCAAACACACGCGAACGACGGTTGGTGTTTATCAGTTACCGAAGAACGCCGCGATTGAGGTGGACATGATCGCGGCATTGCGTCCATCGGTCTCCTGAACAAGGATGGAATGAATCGCGGGCAATAAAACGCCCCGCACTGGGGCGTCATGCTGTTCTCTCAAGCGGGGCACACACCTTGTGGTGAGGGGGCTTGCCTGTGGCGAGGGGGTTCGTCGGACCGCCGCACCGCAGCACCGCCCCGTTCGGTTGAGGAGCAGCCGCAAGACCATTACACGCGGTGTATCTGATACGGCTCGGTGGCAGGTTTTGGGGCCGCTTCGCGGCCCAACGGGGGCAAGCCCCCTCGCCACAGGCAAGCCCTCTGCCACAGATGAGCCCCCTTGTCACAGATGAGCCTCACCAGAATTTATCGCGCTTTGGACTATTGCGCGGCGATGGCGTAGCCAGCAAACGCGGTCTGCTGTTGCAGGGCGGTGATGATGTTCTTGCGGTTGACCGCCAGTTCAGCCCCGGAGTTGTCCAGGAACGTCTCGCCGTCCAGTTCCGCTTCTTCGCCTTCGCCAACGAAGGTAAAGCCGAGGAACTCCAGGGCTTCACGGTCGATGTTCAAGCGCGAGCGCGGGGTGCGCAACGGCAAGGTGACGCTCACGCCGTCCTTGCTGATGGTGAACACTTCGACTTCTTTCTTGGCCCGTGCGGCTTTGCTTTTGCCGCTGCCAGGGTTGCTGATGGCCTGGTGGGTCTGGTTGAGCACCTTCAGGGCCAGGCCGTAGACGATCTCCTGAAACGCCGGGTCGTCCTTGAAACTGGAAAGGATGCGGCTGATCGGGAACTTGCTGCTCAAGTCTTCCAGAGCCGCGATGTCGGCGGCTTCGGCATCCTTGAGTTGCTTGAGCTGGCCCATCAGTTCGTAGGCCTTATCGTCGTCGAAGCTGTCATGAGCCTGGCGAATGGCGGCGCGCAGCTCGCGAATCTGGTCGCTTTCGCGAGTGGACTGGAAAGCGTCCAGCACCATCTCGCTGATGGTCTTGGCCTGGGGCACGTGCTGTGAAAGATTGATGGAGTTTTCGTATTCCGCTTTGGACGACAAGGTGACTACGGATTCGGCGGTGTTGGAATCGGACATTGAAATTTCACTACTTCTGTAACTTGAATTGAGGCGAGAAAGCACGGGGGCCTTTTCAGGTCGCCTAATCTATTGGACCGGGGCGGCGTTGTCACGGATCAACAGGTGGCTGGTCATATTTTTGCCTTTCTGTGGGGGTGACCCTGCTCGCGATGGAGGTTAACGATAATGCGTTCATTCTGGATGAGCGCGGTGCCCCTGAGTCCATCGCGAGCCTGCTCGCTCCTACAGTTGATCTGATTTGCCACGGGTGTTTTGAGCGACACATGAACCTTGTGGGGGCGAGCCTGCTCGCGATGCAGGTAGTGCGGTCCTCACACCTGATTCGGTACATTGAGGTTCATCGACCGCTGCGCCAATGAAGTGGCCGTTTGCTCATCGATCGGTAACGAAAACCGCAACGTCGCCCCCCGTCCCGGCACATCGATCAACTGAATCTCGCACCCGTGCAGTTGCAGGATTCGGTGCACGATCCGCAGCCCCAGCCCGCCATCGCGCCGCGCACCACCAATGTTGAATGGCCGCAGGAACAGACCTTCGCGCAGTTCGGGGGCGATGCCGGGGCCGGTGTCGCTGACGGTCACTTCGACGAAAGATCCCTGCGCACGCAAGCTCAGTTCAACTTCTCCGCCCGAAGGGGTATGGCGCAGGGCGTTGTCGAACAGGTTGGTCAGCACTCGTTCGATCAGCCCCAGGTCGGCACAGGCCACCGACACATTGGCTGCGAAGCTGGCTTTGAGTTCCACCTGGCGGGCTTCGGCGGTGAGCTCGAATTTCTGAAAAATATCCTGCGTCAGATCCGTCAGGGAAAAGCGTTCCAGTACCGGTTGCACGAAACCGTGCTCCAGGCGCACCAGCTCCAGCAGCGACTGCGCCAGCCCCCCGACCTTGCGGCTTTGATCCAAAGCAATGCCCAGATAGCGACGGCGGTCGGCAGGGGACAGCGTGGCGTCCTTGAGCGAAAGGGTTTCCAGATAACCGTGCAGGGAGGCCAGCGGTGTGCGCAGGTCGTGGGAGATGTTTGCCACCAGTTCGCGACGCTCCTGGTCCTGGCGGGTCAGGGTGCGCCATTGCTCGCCGAGGCGTGCCTGCATCTGCCGGAAAGTGGCATCGAGTATGGAAATTTCATCGTGCCCGGCAGTTATTTCCGCAGGGATGGGCAGGGTCGCAGAGGCCGGGACGCCATCGATGTCGAACCGGCTGACGGTTTCGGTCAGGCGGCGCAATGGCCGGGTGATCAGGGCAAACGCGGCAAGACCGGCAATCAGGCACAGCAGCGCGACCAGTGCGATGGACAGCAATGCGGTATTGAGTGCCGCGCTGGTCGCACCACGCGCGGCCAGGCGATCGTGATCTTCGCCGAGCAACACCACATACAGATAACCGACCTGCTTGCCATCGACCTTCAACGGCGCGGCGCTGAACACCTTGTGCGCATCGACGCTGCGCGGATCGTCGCCGGGAATCGGCAGGGCTTCGCCCCTGAGCAGGCGCTGGATCGGTGCCAGGTCGACCTGCTCGCGCTGTATCCGGCCTTCAGGCGCGGCGCTGCCGACAATCTTGCCCTGGTTGTCGAGCAGGTACACCTCGACACTCGGGTTGACCAGCATCAGTTGACTGAACAGATCGCGCACAGCATCGGGCATCAGGCCCTGGGTGTTCATCAGAACGGTGTCGTTGGCGATGTGTTGCGCCAGGTCCCGGGACAACCCTTGCACCACTTCCTGTTCATGCATCTGGTTGGAGCGCACCTGCATCCACGCCGAGGTACCGCAACACACCAGCAGCAGCGCGGCGAACACCAGGGACAGGCGTTGCGTCAGGGTCAGCCTCATGGTCGTGGCTCCTCACCGGTGGCGAATTTGTAGCCGCGGCCCCAGACCGTGAGAATGCGCACCGGTTGTGCCGGGTCGGTCTCGATCTTGGCGCGCAGGCGGTTGATGTGGGTGTTGACCGTGTGCTCGTAGCCTTCGTGGCTGTAGCCCCAGACGGCATTGAGCAGGTCCATGCGCGAAAACACCTTGCCGGGCTGGCGGGCGAAAAAGTACAGCAGGTCGAACTCCCGTGGCGTCAGGTCGAGACGACGACCGGCGAGGGACACTTCGCGGGTGATCGGGTCAATGGCAAGGCCGTCGATGATCAGGCCGCCGGCGTCCATCTTAAGGTTGCGCGCCATGGCATCGACCCGGCGCAACAGGGCTTTGACCCGTGCCACCAGTTCGAGCATGGAGAACGGCTTGGCCAGGTAATCGTCGGCGCCCAGTTCGAGGCCGAGAATGCGGTGCACTTCACTGGAGCGCGCACTGGTGATGATGATCGGCGTGTAGCGCGCCATGGCACGGGCACGTCGGCAGATTTCCAGGCCATCGACACCTGGCAGCATCAGGTCGAGGATCAATGCATCCCAGTTACCTTGCTGCAGCAGGCGCATACCTTCGTTGCCATCGGCGCTGTGTACCACTTCGAACTGTTCGTCACGCAGGTGCAGGCAGATCAGGTCGGCGATGTGCAGGTCGTCCTCGACCACGAGGACTCGTTTGGTCTGTTCCATCCAGCTCAATCCTTCGGCGCGATGCACCATTGTGCGAAATACTACCCACAGTGGGGCAGATGCATTGTGCGGGTTTTTCCGGTCCCGAGTTATCACGAATTGTTTAACTTCCCGTGAGGATTTGGCGATCACCCCAAGGCTAGTCTTGGCTCCATGAAACACCCCGTGGGATTCTTGGAGGCGAACATGTTTTCACGACGGCAATTTCTAGTGGCGAGCGGCGGGATGGGGGTTGCAGCCCTGGCGATCGGTGTATTGCCCCAATTTGCCAAAAGCTCGGCGCTGATCAGCGAGGCCGGCGCGCAAGAGGTGTTCGAAGTGAGCCACAGCGACAGCGAATGGCGCAACATCCTGAGCGACGAGCAATACGAAATCCTCCGTGAAGAAGGCACCGAACGCGCCTACAGCAGCCCGCTGAACAATGAACACCGTGACGGGACGTTCGCTTGTGCCGGTTGCGATCTCCCGCTGTTTTCCTCGGCGACAAAATTCGACAGCCGTACCGGTTGGCCGAGTTTCTGGGCGCCGCTGGAAAGGGCCGTGGCAACCCGCCAGGACCGCGCCTTTGGGATGGTGCGTGAAGAAGTGCACTGCCGGCGCTGTGGCGGGCACCTGGGCCATGTCTTCGATGACGGTCCCAAACCCACCGGCTTGCGCTATTGCATGAACGGCCTGGCGATGAAGTTCGAACCCTCGACCATCTGATTTTTTTCATCCGGTTTTTTGTCGGTAGCCACCCTCTGGCCATCCAATTCTTCAGGAGTCATGCCCCATGAAAATCTTGCTCACATGGCGTCGTACATTGCTGGGGCTGGCGGCTGCCGGCATCATCAGTCAGTGCTCGGCGTTCTCTCTGGGTGGGGCTGAAGAGGCCGTCATCATTCCACCGCCGACTCTCGACGAAATCACCCAGGCCCGCAGCGAAACCGCGATTTTCGCCGGTGGTTGCTTCTGGGGTGTGCAAGGGGTGTTCCAGCATGTCAAAGGGGTGAAGAGCGCGGTCTCCGGCTATGCCGGCGGTGCGGCCGATACCGCGCAGTACGAGCGCGTCAGCGGCGGTGACACCGGCCATGCGGAGTCGGTCGAAGTGACCTTCGACCCCAACCAGGTCAGCTACGGCA
This sequence comes from Pseudomonas sp. GW821-FHT09H03, assembly GCF_059415945.1. Taxonomy (NCBI): domain Bacteria; kingdom Pseudomonadati; phylum Pseudomonadota; class Gammaproteobacteria; order Pseudomonadales; family Pseudomonadaceae; genus Pseudomonas; species Pseudomonas sp. GW821-FHT09H03. The sequence continues at coordinate 131,464 of NZ_JBWKOF010000008.1, forward strand.
GCCTGCTGCAAATCTACTTCTCGGTGGCGCACAACCCGACCGAACTCAACCGTCAGGGCCCGGACAGCGGCACCCAGTATCGCTCGGCCATTTTCACCAAAAGCGCTGAGCAACAGCGAGTCGCGCAGGCCTACATCACCCAGCTCGATGCGGCCCGTTCGTTCGACAAACCGATTGCGACCCAACTGGAAACCTTCAACGGTTTCTACCCGGCCGAAGAAGAGCATCAGGACTTTCTCACCGAGCACCCGACCTACCCGTACATCGTGATCAACGATCTGCCGAAGGTCGCACAGCTCAAGCAACTGTACCCGAATCGCTATCAGGATCAGCCGGTGCTGGTGAAAGCGGACAGGTGAGGGGCGGCCCTCATTCGCAAATCAGATTCCTGCCCGAGATCTTCGAGCGATACAGCGCCTGATCGGCCCGCGCCATCAGGCCGGTCTGCTGTTCCTCGTCAAAGCGCTGGACCACCCCGAAACTCATGGTCACCTTGAAGTCGCCAACGGGCAACAGCTCCGCCAGGCCGTCACGGATCTTGCCGGCGAGAGACTTGGCTTCAGCCAGTGCGGTGTCGGGCAAGACCAGGATGAATTCGTCGCCGCCCCAGCGCGCCAGCAAGTCGCCGTCGCGGACGAAGCGTTTCACGTTTTAGACCACATGGGTCAAGGCGGCGTCACCCAGGGCGTGGCCATAGTGATCGTTGATGGTCTTGAAGTCGTCGATGTCCATGGCGATCAGCGACAACGGCTCGCGGAACCGCTCGGCGCGCTCGCAGGCCTGGGGCAGCACTTGGTCCAGGCGATAGCGATTGGCAATGGAGGTCAAGGTGTCGGTTTGCGCCAGCCTGCGATTCTCTTCGAGCTGCAACTGTAGCTGCAGGTTGACCCGGGACAACTCGCTGGTGCGCTCTTCGATAATTGTTTCGAGGGAGTGATTGCGCTGCTCGAGTGCTTTGAACAGGCGTCGTTTGTCTTCGATGCTGCGGTGTGCGCCGATCATCCGCGCCACTGAACCGTCGGGGTTGCGCGCCAGAATGTGGCCACGGTCTTCGATCCACAGGTAACTGCCATCCTGCATACGGCAGCGATACTCGGCCTGGTACTCACTGGTGCGCCGGCTCAGGTAATCATCAAACACAGCCATGACCCGAGGGTAGTCATCGGGATGGATGACGTTTTCCCAGGTCAATACATTGTTGTCCAGCGAATGCGGTGTGTAGCCAAGCATCTCGTACCAGCGGGCGGTGCGATACACCAAACCGGTGTTGGCGTTCCAGTCCCAGATACCGTCGCTGATCAGCTCCATGATGGTATGCAGCATGCCGTCGTTCAGATCTGCCATGTCGAACTTCAGCGGCTCGTTATTTGATGTCTCACCCATCTCTGCGCTCCTTGCTTTGTGGATATTGCTGACCTATCGGCTGGCAGATTAGTGCAAGGCGCATTCGACCCGCTAGTGTCTGCCCCACAACTGCATGGCGAAGTCGACGAAACGACGCAATTTCGGCAAACGGTAGCGATCCTGAGCGTATACCAGGTGCATCGGCCGGCTGAGCGGCTGGTAATCCGGCATCAAAGCCTGCAGGTTTCCGTCCTTGAGGTCTTGCTCGACCAGGGCATCGGGCATCATCACGATGCCCATGCCGGTGCGCGCCGCCTGATGCATGGCTGCCGAACTATTGATCAGCATCGGGCCACTGACCGCAACGGCGACGTCGCCTTCAGGTCCGCTCAGACGCCATTGCTTTTCCACCGATTGCCAGTCGTCTCCGGCCGGATACGCGAAGGACAGGCAATCGTGGTGTTGCAGGTCGGCAGGGTGCTCCGGTACCCCCCGGCGTGCCAGGTATTGCGGGGCTGCACACATGGTCAGGGTGTAGTCGATCAGTGGCCGGGCGATCAGGCTGGAAGGCTCAAGCGCACCAAGGCGGAACGCCACGTCGAAGCCGTTATCCAGCAGGTCCGGGCGCCGGTTGGTGAGCACGACATCGAGTTTCACCCGCGGGTTGTGCAGGCTGAACTCGCTCAAGGCCGGTGCCAGGCGTTCGGTGCCGAACGTCAGCGGCGCGGTGATGCGCAGGGTGCCACTGGGTTCGTCGAGGGCCTGTTCCGCCAAGCGTTCGGAATCCGCCACCAGGCCCAACACTTCAAGGCAACGCTGGTAGTACGCAGCGCCGAATTCGGTAAGGCGCTGGCGCCGGGTGGTGCGGTTGAGCAGGCGCACACCCAGGCGCTGCTCCAGGGCCTTGAGGTGATTGCCGACCATGGTCGTGGACATTTCGCACTGCAGGGCGGCGGCCGTCATGCTACCGGCCTCCACCACTTTGACGTAAACGGTCATTGCCTGGAACAGATCCATTATCAAGCCCAGCTTAAAAATGATTGAAGTTTTACCGGGTTTATCCAGCTCAGGTGGCTAACCATACTGCAAAAACACCGACCCTTGCCGTCGATGACTTGTAGGAGCGAGCATGCTCGCGATGGACTCAAGAGCGCCGCGTTTAGCTAGTAAACCCGCGTTATCGTTCACGACCATCGCTAGCATGCTAGCTCCTACAAGGATCACACGACCCTTGCTGGAGCTTGATGTCATGACCGCCGCCTGCCTGATGAGTACGTACCAACCCCTGGCCTTGAGCTTCACCAAAGGCCTGGGCACACGCCTGTGGGACCAGGCCGGTCGTGAGTACCTGGACGCGGTCGCCGGCGTGGCGGTGACCAATGTCGGGCATTGCCACCCGAAAGTCGTCGCGGCCATCAGCGAGCAGGCCGGGCTGCTCCTGCACACGTCCAATCTCTACAGCATCGACTGGCAACAGCGGCTGGCGCAGAAGCTGACTCGGCTGGCGGGCATGGACGGGGCGTTTTTCAACAACTCCGGTGCCGAGGCCAACGAAACCGCGCTGAAAATCGCCCGGTTGCATGGCTGGCACAAAGGCATCGAGCAACCGCTGGTGGTGGTCATGGAGAACGCGTTCCATGGCCGAACCCTCGGCACCCTGTCGGCCAGCGACGGCCCGGCGGTGAGGCTCGGCTTCAACAAATTACCGGGGGATTTCGTCAAGGTGCCGTTCGGCGACCTCGAAGCCCTGGAACGGGTGCAACAGACACATGGCTCGCGGATCGTGGCGATCCTGATGGAACCGATACAGGGTGAAAGCGGTGTGCAGCTGGCGCCGCCCGGTTATCTCAAGGCCCTGCGCGAATTGTGCAACCGGCGCTCCTGGCTGTTGATGCTCGACGAAATCCAGACCGGCATCGGCCGCACCGGCCAGTGGTTTGCCTGTCAGCATGAAGGCATCGTCCCGGACGTCATGACCCTGGCCAAAGGCCTGGGTAACGGCATCCCCATCGGTGCCTGCCTGGCTCGGGGCAAAGCCGCTGAACTGTTCACCCCTGGCAGCCATGGCAGCACCTTCGGCGGCAATCCGCTGGCCTGCCGGGTGGCCTGCACCGTGCTGGAGATTATCGAAGAACAAGGTCTGCTGGATAATGCGCGGCTGCAGGGCGAACGACTGCTCGACAGATTGCGCATGGAACTGGCGGATGAACCCAACGTCTCAGCCATCCGCGGGCAGGGCCTGATGATCGGTATCGAACTCAAGCAATCGATCCGCGACCTGAGCCTGATCGCCGCCAGGGATCATGCCTTGCTGATCAACGTGACGCGCGGGCAGATCATTCGCCTGCTGCCGCCGCTGACGATTGATGAGTGGGAGGTGGAGATGATTGTCAGAGGGGTGAGCCAGGTTGTGAAAGCGGCTCCTGCAGCGGATCAGTAGTGATATCTGCACATGACGATGCGCATTTCACCCTCTTCGATGGTATAGACCAGCCGGTGTTCAGCCGTAATCCGTCGAGACCAGAAACCGCTCAGGTTATGTTTGAGCGGTTCAGGTTTTCCAAGGCCGCCGAACGGTTCGCGCTGAATGGCTTTGATCAGTAAATTGATTCGTTTGAGGCCGGCCTTATCGTTTTGCTGGAACCAGAGGTAGTCCTCCCAGCCTTCGGAAGTGAACTCGATATTCATGTTTCAATAAGTTGCCTGGCTTTGGTTTTCCCTGCCCGCAGGTTGCCGATTGATTTGATTAACCGCGCAGCATTGGCTGGCGAACGCAGCAGGTAGGCGGTCTCTTCCAGTGAGTTGTATTCCGCCAGTGACATCATCACTACCGGTTCGCCTTTCTGGCGAGTCACCAGTAATGGGGCGCGGTCCTCGTTGACCCTATCCATGGTCTCTGCCAAATGCGCGCGTGCGGTGGTGTAGTTGATGGTTTGCATGTTGTAGTCCTCGCTTGATGCTAAGAACGTACAGAAATGAGTACAGGATGACAAGGCGATACCTCTCAGTGGTCGTCAGGAAATGGGTGCACCAATGCCTGCACTGAGTATCGTCGAAATCACTTCGGGACGTTTCCGTGACCGTTGTAGTCCCATTCCGATTTGAACTTCCGGGGCATGGATCACTAGGTCTGCCGCAGTGAGCAGATCAAACCTGCCATCTCATCCCGTCCTGCCAGTTGTATCTTTGAGCCACCAAAACCATTGAACAACCGCCGATGACCTGCATAGCCGCTGTCCCCCTCACGGCTTCGATAGCTTGCGGCCCACTCCAGCATGGCGAGCAATCGATCATCGTCCTTTGTTTCCCGCTGGTGAATGTTGGCCACGCACTCTTGATCCTCGACGCACAGCCAGATCAGCGTCGTGGCGCGGTGGATGATTTCACTGATGATCCAGCCATACACCCCTTCGATCACCCAGCGCTCTTCATCGGCCGCTACCCGCGCCAGGGCCAGCACGTGCGAGCCGGGGCGGGGGATGCTGTGTTTGTCGGACAGCCAGTGAATCCGGTCCAGATCAATCCACGGCACCTTCAATGACCGGGCCATTCGGCTGGCCAGCCAGCTCTTGCCGGAGCCGGAGTTGCCGATGATCAGGGTTCGGCGCAGGTCCAGGCTGTTCGGGGGTGGCAGATTCGTCTTCATGCGCGGGAGTACCTGCGACAGATTCGTCAGTCGTGCTGTTGCGGTGCAACCATCCGGGTCTTCGGCGAGCCGTTCGAGTTGTGCTGATAGATCGCTTCGGGCTGGCCTTGATCATTGAAGAACACCTGGCCGATCCCTGCCGAATTCCATAGCCGCTCGCCCGCTTCGGCATGTTCCGGGATGTGCGGCACGATGCGCATGCGCCGGCGTTTGGTCAGCCAGTTCAGTGGTGAGCGCGGGGAATACAACCAGCGGTTGAGACGGTCGAACCATTCGAGCAGGTTGCGCGGGAATTCATTCTTGATGCCGCTGCTGGTGATTTGCCAGATTTTTGGCCCGCCCTTGCGGTGTCGTATGAATACTTCGTAGACGAAGGAATAATGCACATCGCCTGACAGCACCACATAGTTACCCGGCGTACGCGAGTGTCGGAAAATATTCAGGATTACCTGCGCCGCGCCGCGATGGGCCATCCAGTTTTCTGCGTCCACCAGCAGCGGATAACCGCACCAGCTGAACACTCGCTGCACGGTCTCGATCAGTTTGACGCCGAAAATCGGCGCGGGTGAAACGATGATCGCGCTCGGGTGGTCGAGCAGTTCCTGCTGCAGTTCGCTCAGGGCTTCCCAGTCCAGCAATCCCGACGGTTGCTTGAGGTTCATCTCGCTGCGCCAGCGCCGGGTACGGGTGTCGACCACCAGCACGGCCGGGGTGGTCGGCAACAGGTAATGCCAGTTCTGAAACTTCAGCAGGTCATTGATCAAGTCGTCCTGAACCGGGCTGTCGAGGTAGCGGTCATCGCCACTGGCGCTCAGTGCGGCGGCCTTCTCCAGCACGGTAGTGAATGCATCGGGATGGTTGCCCCAGCCCTGGCACAGCATGTAAGCGATCAGCGCGTTGCCGATAATGCGCCGGGAGAATGGATGGCCGTAGGCCGTTTCCTCCCATTGCGCGGAAAGGTTCCAGTCATCGGTAATATCGTGGTCATCGAAAATCATCAGCGTCGGCAGATGCGCCAGTGCCCGGGCGACGTTGCCCAGGCCGCGGGTGAAAGAATCGATGCAAATCTGCTCAGCGGCATAACGCTCGCGTCTTTGCGGCGTCAGGGCAGGGGGCTGTGGCGTGATCAAGGTCCAGGGAGTCGGCGACCAGACCAACAGGTACATGGCCATGACTTCGGCGAACGTCACCAGGTGATTGTCGGCACTGCTGCTGGTGAAAATCGGCTTGCGTGCACCGCCGAAAAAACGCTCGCGTAGGGTTTCGTTGCTCTGCAGCGCCGGCAACAGATCCGCGCGGTGATAGTAACTGGCAGGGTGCTCGTAGAGTTTGGCGCTGTCGCTGACCACCGCACCTTCGAGGTGCTCCTCAAACAGGCCCAGGCGTTTGATCAAGGCATGAATCGCCCGCAACATCGGCCCGGCTACGTCGTCGGCATACACCTGGTCGCCGGTCATCATCAGGAGCGCCGGGCGGTCGTGGGCTGCAGGTTGTTCTGCCAGCAACCGATCGACGCACAGCAAGCCGTCGGCAGCCGGGTGATGAGGCTTGCGGCAGGAGCCATGCAGCAACTGATCGACCCGCGAGCGCAAAACCAAGGTCGGGCATCGGGCATCGCCGTACAGCAGATGAGGCGCCCACTCGGCGATACCCGCCTGCTCGTCGTCTATCAGCAGGTCATACTCGATCAGTTCGTCACAGGGCAGGGCGGTATCGAGATGCACATCGATCAGATGCACGAAGGCATGGGCGCCGGCCGCAATGACCGTACACTGACTGGCATCGAGGCGGATATCGGCGCTACCTTGTATCCGCAAGGTCAGCGCCAGTGTCCTCGACCCGACCAGCCACAATACCAGGCGCCGGGGCTCCAGGCGCCGCAACAGCGGGCCGACGAGGACGGGTGGCAGGGCATGATCTTCAGTTTGTGGCAGCGGTGCGGGCATCCGGGTTCAAGACTCGAGAGGGTAGAGGCGGGCGATGATAACGCAGGTGGTGGCGGGACAGGCTAACGTGAAGCTGCCACGCCCTGTGTGAGGGTTCGGTAATATGTCGATCGCAAGAGGGGGATTCATGAACAAAGTCATCCTGCCGGCACTGGCTATTTTGCTATTCGCCCAGTCCCCGGCCTACGCCATCAACGACAAGTATCGCAAACAGCTGGAGGCATCCGGTTGCACCCAGGTGAGCGAGCTCGAGGGCTGTGATATCCACAAGACCAAGGCGCAAAATGCCGAGGCCGGGTTCAGCAACCAGGCGCCGGTCACCACCGACACCACAACCGCGCCGACCCCCTATGCCGGGCAGTGGGTCGCCAAAAGTGACGCTGGCGCGACCGTCGCCACCATTCGCATCGACTCCAGGGAAAACGTCTGGGTCAATGGTGAACGGGTCAAGGCCAAACGCACCGATGGCACGCTGCAATTCCATCAGGGCAAGCTCACTTTCACGATTCAGGGCGACCGACGGTTGATCAACGAAGACTACTGGATTGACAGCGATGCCGGGACCCGCGGGCCGATTCAGGTCGAGTAGCTTCGCGGCGCCGGAGGGTGCCGCCACGCCTGTCACGAAATGAAAAGCCATTGTCGTCTGATGAGAAGCATCGCAGCAGGCGTCAACTTACAGTCCAATCAGCGCAATTCGATGCCGCACGCCTACATTGCAGATTGGAGAACAAGAAAAATGGCCAAAGCCGTACGCTTTTACGAAACTGGTGGTCCCGAGGTTCTACGTTATGAAGACGTCGAGGTCGGCGATCCTGGTCCTGGCCAGGTCCGTCTGCGTCATGTAGCTGTGGGCCTGAACTATGCCGACACCTACTTCCGCAATGGTACCTATCCGATCCCGATGCCTAACGGCATGGGCGTCGAGGCTTCTGGCGTAGTCCAGGCCGTCGGCGAAGGTGTTACCAATGTTGAGGTCGGCGACCGCGTTACCTACACCGGTTTCCTCAATACCCTCGGCGCCTACAGCACCGAGCGCCTGATCGCGGCCGCACCGCTGATCAAGCTGCCTGAAACCATCAGCTTCGAGACCGCCGCTGCCATGACCATGCGCGGCCTGACGTCTTCGTACCTGATGCGTCGCATCTACGACTTCAAGGCTGGCGACACCATCTTGCTGCACGCTGCCGCCGGCGGTGTTGGCCTGATCGTTTCGCAGTGGGCCAAGCTGCTCGGCCTGAACGTGATTGGCACCGTGTCGACCGAGCAGAAGGCTGAAATTGCCCGCGCTCACGGTTGCGACCATACGATCAATTACAGCCATGAAGACGTCGCCGCTCGCGTTCGCGAGATGACCGATGGCGTGGGCGTCAACGTTGTGTTCGACAGCGTTGGCAAGAACACCTTCATGGGTTCGCTGGATTCGTTGAAACCCCGTGGCCTGATGGTTTGCGTGGGTACCGCGTCCGGACCGATCCCGGCCTTCGACCCAGTGATGCTGGCGATGAAAGGCTCGCTGTTCCTGACCCGTCCGGCCCTGGCCAACTACATCAGCGACCCGGCCGAAAAAGCCGAACTGGCTGGCGAGTTGTTCGACCACGTCGGCAGCGGCCGCATCAAGATCGAGATCAACCAGCACTACGCGTTGCAGGACGCGGTGCAAGCCCATCGCGATCTCGAGTCTCGCAAGACTACCGGCTCGTCGATTTTCGTCGTTTAAGGAGCTGCCAGCCATGAAAGTCGAACAATTGACCTGCAGCATTGGCGCCGAACTGATCGGCGTCAACCTGGCCGATGCGGTACATGACGACGGTCTGTTTGCCGAGATCCGTGCCCAGTTGCTCAAGCATCGCGTGGTATTCCTGCGCGACCAGGACATCTCCCGCGCCGATCACGTGGCCTTCGCCCGTCGTTTCGGCGAGCTGGAAGATCACCCTGTAGCTGGCAGCGATCCGGATCATCCGGGTCTGGTGCGTATCTACAAAAACCCTGATCAGCCGATGGATCGTTACGAAAACGCCTGGCACACCGATGCGACCTGGCGCGAAGCGCCGCCAATGGGTTGTGTGCTGCGTTGCGTCGAATGCCCACCGGTTGGTGGCGACACCATGTGGACCAACATGGTCGAGGCTTATGCCCGCCTTCCGGAAGACGTGAAGCTGAAGATTGCCGACCTGCGCGCCCGCCACAGCATCGAAGCGAGCTTTGGTGCGGCCATGCCGATCGAAAAGCGTCTGGCGCTCAAGGCGATGTACCCGGATGCCGAGCACCCGGTAGTACGTACCCATCCGGAAACCGGGGAGAAGGTGCTGTTCGTCAACGCCTTCACCACTCACTTCAGCAACTACCACACCCCTGATCGGGTGCGGTTCGGCCAGGATGCCAATCCGGGTGCGGGTGAGCTGCTGCGTTACCTGGTCAGCCAGGCTTACATCCCGGAATATCAAGTGCGCTGGCGCTGGAAGCCTAACTCCATCGCTATCTGGGACAACCGCAGTACCCAGCACTACGCCGTCATGGATTACCCGCCATGCCATCGCAAGATGGAACGCGCCGGGATCATCGGCGACAAGACATTCTGATCGACCCTTCAGCAATAGCATTCGACTACACGTCTGCCCGGTATCCCCGGGCGGGCGGACAATCAAAAAAATAGGAGTAATCCATGCAATTTTTCGACGATTCCCTGCACCCCGAAAACATGGAGAAAGTGGTTATCACCGTGGCCCCGTACGGCCCTGAGTGGATGCCAGAAGACTTCCCTGAAGACATCCCGCTGACCATGGATGAACAAATCCAGAAAGCGGTCGAGTGCTATGACGCCGGCGCCACCGTTCTGCACTTGCACGTGCGTGAACTGGACGGCAAGGGTTCCAAACGTCTGTCCAAGTTCAACGAGCTGATCGCCGGTGTGCGTGCAGCAGTGCCGGACATGATCATCCAGGTCGGTGGTTCGATTTCCTTCGCTCCAGAAAGCGATGGCGAAGCCGCCAAGTGGCTGTCCGATGACACCCGCCACATGCTGGCCGAGCTGACCCCGAAACCGGATCAGGTCACGGTGGCAATCAACACCACCCAGATGAACATCATGGAACTGCTGTATCCGGAATACCTGGAAGGTACTTCCCTGGCCAACCCTGCCTTCCAGGCGGCCTACAGCGAAATGACCGTGCCAGCCGGCCCGGCCTGGGTGATCGAGCACCTCAAGCGCCTGATGGACAACGACATCCAGCCGCACTTCCAGCTGACCGGCATCCATGCCCTGGAAACCCTTGAGCGCCTGGTACGCAAAGGCCTCTACAAGGGTCCGATGAACCTGACCTGGATCGGCATCGGCGGCGGTTTCGACGGTCCGAACCCGTTCAACTTCTTCAACTTCATCCACCGCGTTCCGAACGGTTGCACCTTGACCTCCGAATCGCTGCTCAAGAACGTGCTGCCGTTCAACACCATGGCGATGTCCATGGGTCTGCACCCGCGCGTAGGCAATGAAGACACTATCATTGACCATAAGGGCGCTCGTTTCGGCTCGGTGGCGCAGATCAAGCAGACCGTGCGCATCGCTCACGAGCTGGGTCGCGAAATCGCCAATGGTAAAGAAGCCCGTGCGATCTATCGCATCGGCGAGAAGTACAACTCCATCGAAGAAACCCTGTTGGCCAACGGCATGGCCCCCAACCGCAAGGCTGGGCAGAAAGGTGTGCCGCAACGCGGCTGACCGGTAGCGAGGACGGGAGGTCGACGACCTCCCGTTCGCTGCAAAAGTAATACGCTGGATAACAACAATAAATAAAGCTTGAGGAGGCCCCATGGCCTTTACACCGATCGCCGCAGACGATGACGACTCCGGTTGCGTCGACGTCGCGCGTAAATATGCCTGGATTGTCTTCGCGCTGACCTTCGGCCTGTTGATTTCCGACTACATGTCACGCCAAGTACTTAACGCGGTGTTCCCGCTGCTCAAGAGCGAGTGGGCACTGAGTGACGGCCAGCTCGGCCTGCTCAGTGGCGTGGTCGCCCTGATGGTTGGCCTGCTGACGTTCCCGCTGTCGCTGATGGCTGACCGCTTCGGCCGGGTCAAGAGCCTGGCGCTGATGGCGATGCTGTGGAGTGTGGCCACCCTGGGCTGCGCCCTGGCGCAGGACTACCAGCAAATGTTCATCGCACGGTTCATGGTCGGCGTGGGCGAAGCTGCCTACGGCAGCGTGGGCATTGCGGTAGTGATTTCGGTGTTTCCGAAGCACATGCGCGCCACCCTCGCCAGTGCGTTCATGGCCGGTGGCATGTTCGGCTCGGTACTGGGCATGGCCCTGGGCGGCGCTATTGCTGCCAAGCTGGGCTGGCGCTGGTCGTTTGCCGGCATGGCGCTGTTTGGCCTGTGCCTGGCGGTGCTTTACCCGATCATCGTCAAGGAAGCGCGCATTGCTCCGCAGCGTGCTGCCCGGGCGATGGACAAGGTGGCAGCGGTCAAGCGTCCGCTGAGCACGCTGTGGTCCAGCCGTTCAGTGATTGCGACTTACGTCGGCAGCGGTTTGCAGCTGTTTGTGGGTGGCACGGTGATCGTGTGGATTCCGAGCTATCTCAACCGTTATTACGACATGCCTACGGGCAAGGCGGGCGGTATCGCCGCAATCATCGTGTTGTGCAGCGGCGCCGGGATGATCCTGTGCGGCATGCTCAGCGACCGCCTGTGCCGTCACTCGCCGGAGCGCAAGGTCAGCCTGGCCATTGCTTTCTGTCTGGGCAGTTGCCTGCTGCTGTCGGCGGCATTCGCCTTGCCAGCGGGGCCTGCGCAACTGGGCTTGATCTGTCTGGGCATGCTGATTGCCGCGGGTACCACTGGTCCTTGCGGGGCGATGGTCGCCAACCTGACCCATTACTCGGTGCATGGTACGGCGTTCGCTACCCTGACTCTGGCCAACAACTTGCTGGGCCTGGCGCCTGGTCCGTTCATCACTGGTCGCTTGTCCGACCTGATCGGCCTGCACGCGGCGTTTCAAGTGGTGCCCCTGATCAGCATTGCGGCAGCGGCCGTGTTCTTTTATGCCAAGTGTCATTACCAAAAAGATATCGCCCGATTAAAGGGTGAGAGCGTCACTGACTCCGTCAGTGGCGCCGCGTTAGAGGTGAAGTTGTGAGCGGTAGTTTACGTATAGATGTGTTTATCGATTTCATTTGCCCCTGGTGCCTGATCGGCAAGCGCCAGCTGGAGCGTGCGCAAGAAATGTTGCGCAGCAGCCAGCCGGACGTGCAGATCACCACCGTGTGGCACGGGGTGCAATTGCTGCCGCACATGCCGGCACAAGGCGAACCCTTTGCCGACTTTTACCTCAAGCGCCTGGGCAGTGCCGATGCTGTCAGCATGCGCCAGGCTCAGGTGAAAATGGCCGCAAGTGCTGTCGGGGTGTCCATCGACTTCAGCCGTATCAACACGATGCCCAACACAGCAGACGCTCATCGTCTGCTGGAGCGGGTAAACGCGCAGGGCACTGCCGCCCAGTGTGACGCATTGATCGAGCGACTGTTTGAAGCGTATTTCCACAACGGAGAGGATCTGGGTTGCCGTGAAACCCTGATCGCCATTGCCCGCTCGTGCGGCGTTGATGCGCAGATCGTGGCTGACTGCCTGCTGGGCGATGCCAGCCCTTATGACAGTCATCCGGCTGCTGCCAGTGGCGTGCCGAGTTTTCAGTTCGACGGGCGCCTGCAAGTCGTCGGCGCACAGCCTGCCGAGGCATTGCTCGCGGCTATGGGCGAAGCCTTGCGCGACAGTGAACGCAAGCGGAATCCGGCATGAGCAGGCGTATTCCCGTTCCTGCCAGCAAGCATCCGCAGGTCGGTGGCCGTGCGTTATTCGAGTTCGAGGACAAAAGCCTCGCACTGTTCAACGTCGATGGCGAGCTGTTCGCCATTGATGACAGCTGTCCCCATCAAGGTGCCTCGCTGTGTGGCGGTCGCCTTGAAGGCCGGGTGATTCAATGTTGTGCCCACGGCCTGCGTTTCAATCTACAGAGCGGCTATCTGCTCAATTCCACTCAGCTGAAAGTCGCTAACTACCCGGTCGAGATCATCGACGGCCAGGCGTTTATCGTCATCGTTACCGAGGAGTCCGCGCCATGAGCGCCATCGCTCTCACCCGTCTCCATGCCCGCACGCGCGAATTGGCGCCGGGTTTTATCGTCAGCCTGATCGTTGCGGCTGCCGCTTCGTTTTTGTCCGAGCACTACGGTGCGCCGGTCATGCTGTTTGCCTTGCTGCTGGGCATGGCGCTGAACTTCCTGGCGTCTGAAGGCCCTTGCAAGGCCGGCATCGAATTCACTGCCCGTACGGTACTGCGCATTGGCGTAGCCCTGCTGGGCATGCGCATCACCCTTGAGCAGATGGCGGCACTGGGCTGGAAGCCGGTAGCGCTGGTGGTGATTCTGGTGGTGGTAACTATCAGTGTCTCGGTGATCGCGGCCAAGTTCCTGGGCTTCTCGCGTCTGTTCGGCATGCTCACCGGCGGTGCGACTGCGATCTGTGGCGCTTCGGCGGCGTTGGCGCTGGCAGCGGCTTTGCCTAACCATCCGCAGAAAGAGCGCGCGACCTTGTTCACGGTGATCGGGGTGTCGGCACTGTCGACCCTGGCGATGATCGTGTACCCGATGATCGCCAACTATTTTTCGCTGTCGCCGCAGATGGCCGGGGTGTTCCTCGGGGCCACCATCCACGACGTCGCCCAGGTAGTCGGCGCCGGTTACAGCATGTCGACCGAGACCGGTGACACGGCCACCGTGGTCAAGCTGATGCGTGTCGCCATGCTGCTGCCGGTGATCGTCACCGCGGCCATGATTACCCGGATGCAAGGCGCCGACCCGACTGGCAAGCGTCCGCCGCTGCTGCCGTGGTTCGCCGTTGGATTCCTGATCCTGGCGTGCATCAACAGCACGGGCTGGATCGCTCCGGCAGTGCAGGGCGGGGTCAATGAGTTGTCGCGCTGGTGCCTGGTGATTTCCATCAGTGCCCTGGGCATGAAGACCCGCCTCAAGGAACTGGCGGCGGTCGGAATCAAGCCGATCCTGTTGATGGTAGGGGAGACGGTGTTCCTGGTACTGCTGGTGCTGCTGTTGCTGCACTGGGGTGCTTGAGAGCTCGACGGTAATACACCTGATGGCAGGGCTTCACTTGACTGACTCCTCGTCGCAGTGAAGCTCTTGGCCGGTGTCACAAACACCGGCCTTTGCGGCGACTGTACCAGCAGTCGCCGTTTTTTTTTGCGAGTTCGTTACGCAGCCCCGGGAAACACAGGGACAAGAAGGGTGAATTAGTGGTTGCTGCAAATATGACGCCGGAGGGCGCAAGCGGGAAAAGCGCAAAACCTGCAGGAGCGAGCACGCTCGCGAAAAAAACCGAGCGCGTCGCGGGCATCCAGGAAGCCTGCGTTATCGTTGACGACCATCGCGAGCGTGCTCGCTCCTATAGGGGGTGTTCCGGGTCGGGATCTGCCGCGTCTGCCTGAAGCCTTACAACGCCCGGTTTGTGCGTACTGCGCCAAACCGCCGGCGGCATGCCGAACTGGTTGATGAACCAGCGGGTGAAGGAGCTGGCCATGGAGTAGCCGAGCATGTCGGCGATGCGACTGAGCGGGTAGCTCGGGTTTTCCAGATAGCGCAGCACCAGGTCGCGGCGCACGTCGTTGATCACGTCGTTGAAGGCGCAGCCGTCGTCCTTGAGCCTGCGTTGCAGGGTGCGCACGTTCATGCCCTGGCTCTGGGCAATCTGTTCGATGGTCGCGCGCCCCATGGGCAGCAGCAGGTAGATGGCCTTGCGCACCTCAAACAGCATTGAGGTGTTTTCCTCGCCCTGCAGCGAGTCGAGGTAGCTCTGGGCGTAGCGCGCCATGGCCGGGTCGGCATGGGGGTTGGCCATGTCGAGACTGGTATTGGGGCAGACAATGCCATTGAACTCGCTGCCGAACTCCAGGTTGCAGTGAAACAGGCGGCGATGTAGCTGAAGGTTGTCGGGAGCCTGATGCATGAAGTTGACGCTGTAGGGGTGCCAGTGGCTGCCCAGCAGCGCGGCACAGAGGCGGAACATCACGCCGATGGCCAGCTCCGTGGCCTGGCGGCTGGGCATCGAAGAGTCGGTGACCACTTCTTCGCGAATGATCACCATCTTGCCGGCTTCTTCAACGAAAATGGCTAAAGAATTGTTCATCAGGTGCCGATAATGCAGCACCACCTGCAAGGCGTCGCGCAGGCTTCGCTGATGGCTCAGCAGCAGGCTGACCACCCCGAAGTCCGACAGTTGACGCGATTCGGCCATGTTCAGGCCAAAGCTCTGGCAGCCGCTGGCGACAGCCGAGTCTTCCAGCAGGCGCACCGCGGTATCGATGGGGATGCGCGTTTCAGGTGCCATCAACTGGGCCCTGCTCAGGCCAACGCCGGCCAATACCTCACGGGGGTTGAACCCCAGGTACTGGGTAACCTCCAGGTAGTTGGTCAAGACGGCGGCGCGAACAAGCTTGGTCATGCGAAGGTCTTTCCTTGGCCAATATGGTTGGCGTAATTGTAGTTATAAGTGTGGCGACTATATCCAGCGCTTTGGCGATTGAACAGTTGTGAAATGGTCCAACGCGCGCACGCCTGAGTGCTCCGAATCGTCTACGCTGCTGCTTCAAGGGTGCTTGATCCATTGATTACAGCGGCTTGGCACGCACCAGCGGTTTTTTTGACCGGTGGTCGCGGGCGACAAGTGTCCGACAATTTGTCATCAAAAGAAAAGTGCCTGACGTCCAATGTAAAGCGCCAGGGGTGGCCGCTCTTTAATGTCGACACTACAAAAAGCCCCTGGCAAAAGAGCCAGTCGAGTTATCGAGAAAGCGAAAGGTATTGACGTGGACAAACTGCAAACCGCTGCCACCGTTCTGATCGTACCCGGTCTGCGCGAGCACGTTGCCGAACATTGGCAGACGTTGCTTGAAGCCAGGCTGAGCAAGGTACGCAGTGTTCCGCCACTGGAAACCGACAAGCTCGATTGCATGGCGCGTGTGCGGGCGATCCAGCACGAACTCGAACAAATCGACGGCCCGGTGATTCTGGTCGCCCACAGTGCCGGCGTATTGATGGTCGCCCACTGGGCTGCGCACTTCAGCCGCCCGATCAAGGGCGCCCTGCTGGCCGCACCACCGGATCTGGATGCCAGCTGGCCGGCAAACTACCCTTCCCCTGAAACCCTGCGCAGCAGCGGTTGGGACCCTCTTCCTAAAGCCCCGCTGCCGTTTCGCAGCATCGTGGCCGCAAGTACCAACGATTACCTGGCCAGCCTGGATGCTGCCACTGACCTGGCTAAATGCTGGGGCGCCGAGTTGCTCAATCTGGGTGACGTCGGCCATCTCAATCCGGCTGCAGGATTTGGCCCCTGGCCCCAGGCTGAAGAGCTCATTCTGGAGCTGGACCGCTAGTACAGGAGCCGGTCTGGCCCCTTGCCAGCCGGCGTTTTGCCCTCGCTCCTGAAAGCGCAGTCCCGATGGGATTGCGGGAGGGCAGCTGCGCTTAAAACAAAAAAAATGGCGGAGACAACGCAATGCACAACACGCACAACAATAAGAGTTACTGCTTCACTGCGGCCCGTTACACCGTGCTGGCTTCGGCCATTATGGCGGCCTACATGCCGCTCGCTCATGGGGTAGAAATCGACACCGGCAACCCGGACTGGACTGCGCGTCTGGACAACACCGTCAAGTACAACTACGGCGTGCGCACCGAAAGTGCCGACAAACGCATGTTGGCATCGCCGAACAACAACGACGGCGACTACAACTTCCGCAAGGCCGGCACCAACATCACCAACCGTATCGACCTGTTGACCGAGATGGATGTGGTCTACAAGAACAGCATGGGCTTTCGCGTCAGTGCTGCCACCTGGTACGACAAGGCCTACGAGAACACCGGCTCCAACTCCAACCCGTTCGTCAACGGCAACGATGCACGCTCGGGCCTGGTCGCCAACGATCCACGTCTGGCCGGGGTCGTCAATGACAACGTCGGTAACGGCAGCTCGCACCTGAGCAACTATGCCCAGCGTTATTACACCGGCCCGTCCGGCGAAATCCTTGACGCCTTCGTGTTCTACAGCACGGAAGTGGGCGAAGAGTCGCTGCTGAGCTTCAAGGCCGGCCAGCACAACGTGTTCTGGGGCGAGACCATTCTCAACCCGGTGCACTCGATCAGCTACGGCCAGTCCGGCCTCGACCTGGCCAAGCTGGCCGCGTCACCGGGTACTGAAGCCAAGGAACTGTTCGTACCGCGCAACCAGCTGTCGACGACCTTCACCGTCAATCCCGAGCTGACCATTGGCGCCCAGTACTTCCTCGACTGGGATGCCGCGCGCCTGCCGGAAGCTGGCACCTATTACGGCGGTTCCGACCTGGTGGGCACCGGCGCGCAGTCGTTCCTGCTGGGCAACACCAACGGCATCGTTCCGGGCAGCCCGCTGGGTTGTGGCGTGGCCCCGTGCAACGCGCTGACCAACGTCCGTCGCGGCAATGACCTGACGCCGGACAAGCGCGGCGACTGGGGCGTCATGGCCAAGTGGTCGCCAGCCTGGCTGGACGGCACCCTCGGCGTCTACTACCGCGAAACGTCGGAAATCCTGCCGCAAGCCTGGCTGGATGCCCGCGGCGTCACGTCGGCCAGCGCCAACGGCACCCCGCCGGCAGGCGCAGTGCCAGGCGTGGTCAACATCCTCAACTCGCTGAACACCGCCACCTACCAGATGGCCTATGCTGACGACATCAAGATCGTCGGCCTGAGCCTGTCCAAGGATGTGGGCGGGGTGAGCGTGGGTTCGGACCTGAACGTTCGTCACAACATGCCGCTGGCCAGTATTCCGGCGATTGTCAGCAGCAGCAGTCCGTTGGGTCTGGGCAGAGGGCTTGGCTTGTTGCCGGCACGTACCGCCGCCACCGGTGTGATTTACGACACGCCCAAAGATGGCGACAGCATGGCCGCCACCGGCGACACCTTGCACTGGACGCTCAACGGTCTGATGACCCTGCCGAAAACGCCTGTGTTTGACTCGGCGACCGTGCTCGCAGAGCTGTACTACAGCAACCTGCTCAAGCTCGATAGCAAGAACGAGGCGCTCTACAAAGGCAAGGATACCTATCGCGGCATCGACAAGGCGACCCGCGACAACTGGGGCCTGGCACTTAACTTCACACCGACCTGGTACCAGGTATTCCCGGGTGTTGACCTCAACGCCCCAATGTCGATCAACATCGGTCTTGATGGTGTGTCGCCGGTTTCCGGTGGCGGTGCCAAGGACACCGGTAACTACGCAGTCGGCATGGGTGCCGTTGTGTACAACAAATACTTTGTCGACCTGAAGTACGTGGACGCCTTCGGCAAGGCCGACAAGTGCAACAACAGTGGTGTGAGCACCGGACCAACTGGTGGTGACGGCTCGACACCCAACGCCTTCAGCGGCAACGAAAACTACGCCTGCTACGCCGGTGGCTACTCAGCCTTCTCCGGTGGTGGTGCTACGACTGAAGACCGTGGCGCTGTTTACCTGACGATGAAAACCACCTTTTGATGCACCACTTCTTACTTAATGTAAGCAGGAGAATAACAAGATGAAATTTGCACAAACCGTGTTGGCCGCTTCGCTGGCGATGATCCTCGCCGGCCAGGCACAGGCCGCTGTATCGGCTAAGGAAGCCGCCAAGCTGGGCACCAGCCTGACCCTGGTCGGCGCTGAAAAAGCCGGCAATGCCGATGGCTCCATCCCTGCCTACGACGGTGGCCTGACCACCCCGCCTGCCAGTTTCAAGGCCGGTGACAGCATGCGTCCGGATCCTTTTGTGAACGAGAAGCCAGTGCTGGTGATCGACGGCAAGAACGTCGATCAGTACAAAGGCATGCTCACCGCCACCACCGTGGAGCTGGCCAAGCGTTTCCCCAGCTTCCACGTCAACGTATACCCGACTCACCGTACCGTCTCGCTGCCTAAGGCGGTGCTGGACAATGGCGTGAAAAACGCCACCGGTGCCAAGGCACTGGAAGGTGGCCTGGCCATCGACAACGTGTTGCCTGGTGTGCCGTTCCCGATTCCTCAGTCGGGTAACGAAGCCATGTGGAACTTCCTGTTGCGTTACCAGGGTGTGAGCATGAGCTCCAAGTACGACTCCTGGAACGTTGACTCCGCCGGCGTTGCGAGCCTGGCCACTACCGGGCAGGCGTTCATCTCCTATCCGATCTACGAGAACCTGTCGCAGCCGATCAGCGGCTCCGATGTGTACTACCAGATGAAGCTGGCTTACACCGGTCCTGCACGCCGGGCCGGCGAAGCGATGATGCTCAAGGACGCCGCCAACCCGCTGCAACAGCCACGTCGCGCCTGGCAGTACCTGCCGGGCCAGCGCCGCGTCAAGCTGGCACCGAACCTGGCTTACGACACGCCTAACCCAGGCACCGCCGGCGCGGGCACCTATGACGACGCTTTCGTGTTCAACGGTGCGCTGGATCGCTACGACTGGAAGGTGGTCGGCAAGCAGGAAATGTACGTGCCTTACAACACCTACAAGCTGACCTACGTCCAGGACCCGAAGTCGATCACGACGCCGAACCACCTGGCTCCGGAGTTCGTGCGCTGGGAGAAACACCGCGTGTGGGTGGTCGAGGGCAATCTGAAGGCTGGCGCTCGTCACATCTACCAGAAGCGTCGCTTCTACCTCGACGAAGACAGCTGGAGCGCTTTGGCCTCGGATCAGTATGACGCCCGTGGTCAGCTGTACCGTGGTTCGTTCGCCTTCCTCAGCCAGAGCTATGACAAGCAGGTACCGGACGCCACGCCGTTCATGATCTATGACCTGGTGGGCGGTTCCTACAACATCAACGGTGTAGTCGGCCCGTACGGCGGCATCCAGTACATCGATCCGCTCTCCAAGGCTCAGTGGTCGTCGGAATCCCTGGCGGGCGCCGGCATTCGCTAAGCAAGCTCAATTGTAGGAACAAGTCTCCTCGCGATGAACGCAAGATCACCGCGGGGAGCCAGATATCCCGCGTCATCGTTAACGTCTATCGCGAGCATGCTCGCTCCTACAAAAAGGCGACGGACCTGTAGGGGCGAGCATGCTCGCGATGCACGCAAGATCCCCGCGGGGAGCCAGACATCCCGCGTCATCGTTAACGACCATCGCGAGCATGCTCGCTCCTACAGAAAGGCGAAGCAGTTTTGAAGAGGACGCAGTATGTGTTCGTATAAAAATAATATTGTGCAACTGACCCTCGGTGTTGTGCTCTGCCTGCTGCAGGGTGCCGCCCAGGCCGCCGATTATGTCGACGTCCTGGATCTGCCAGCCAAGGTCAGCGCCCTGGCGGGTAAAAGCCCGCTGTCCGGCGTAGCCCGTGCGGGCGAACGCGTGGTGGTGGTTGGCCAGCGCGGTCACATCCTGTTTTCCGACGATTCCGGCAAGCAATGGCAACAGGCCGTTGTGCCAGTCAGCGCCGACCTTACGGCGGTGAGTTTTCCAACGGCTACCCAAGGCTGGGCAGTGGGCAACGACGGCGTGGTGCTGCACAGCAGCGATGCCGGCGCGACCTGGGCCAAGCAGCTCGATGGCCGTCAGATCGGCGATTTGCTGATCAAACATTATTCCGCTTTGGCCACTGCCGAACCGGACAACGAAACGTGGCCCGGCCTGGTCGCCGAAGGCCAGCGCCTGGTTGAACAGGGCGCCGACAAACCGTTGCTCGACGTGTGGTTCGCCAACGACAAGCTCGGCTATGTGGTGGGCGTGTTCAACCTGATCCTGCGCACCGAGGATGGCGGCCAGACCTGGACCCCGTTCCAGGATCGCACTGACAACCCACAGGGTTTCCATCTCAACGCCATTGCCTCCACCGGCGATGCTTTGTACATCGCCGGCGAGCAGGGCCTGCTACTCAAATGGGACGAGAGCGCGCAGCGCTTCACCGTCCTGGAAACACCGTATCAAGGCAGCTTCTTCGGCGTGCTCGGCAAGCCGGGCGAAGTGCTGGTGTACGGCTTGCGCGGCAACGTGCTGCGCAGCACCGATGGCGGCCAAAGCTGGACCGCACTGGATACTGGCCTGCACGTCAGCATTACCTCCGGCCTGGTCGATGCCAGCGGCAAGTACCGCTTGTTCACCTTGGGTGGGCAGATGCTGGTCAGCCAAGGCAGCGGCGAGCAGTTGCACCTGGTGCGCAAACCGGCACCGACCCCCATAGCCGGCGCAACGCAGTCCGCTGCTGGCGCACTGGTGGTGGCAGGCAGCCGTGGCGTCCAGGCGCTGTCCGTCGATCCAGACCTCGAACCCTAAGAGCGAGAACCCAGTCATGGGCAACATAAAACAAGAAGCCATGCCGGTGATCCGCGACCTGCGCGATTTCGACCAGAACTCCGGCAATCGCCTGGAACGCCTGGTGTTCAACTTCCGCCCGCTGTTCATGCTGCTGATGGCGCTGGCCACCGTGGTGCTGGGCTTCATGGCGGTGACCCGCCTGGAGCTGCGTCCCAGCTTCGAAAAAATGATTCCGCAGAGCCAGCCGTACATCCAGAACTTCCTCGAGAACCGCGCGTCCTTGCGCGGCCTGGGCAACTCGGTGCGGGTGGTGGTGGAAAACACCCAGGGCGATATCTTCGACCCCGAGTACCTGGACGTGCTCAAGCAGGTCAACGACCAGTTGTTCCTCACCGAAGGTGTCGACCGCGCCTGGATGAAGTCGCTGTGGAGCCCGGCAGTACGCTGGACCGAAGTCACCGAGCAAGGCTTCCAGGGTGGCCCGGTAATGCCCGACACCTACTCGGGGCAGCCGGAACAGATCGAACAACTGCGCCAGAACATCTCCCGCGCCGGCATCGTCGGCAGCCTGGTGGCCAGCGACTTCAAGTCGAGCATGCTCATCGTGCCGCTGCTCGATAAAGCTGCTGCGGGCGGCCAGCGCATCGACTACCACGCCTTTTCGCAGATGCTCGAAGAGCAATTGCGCGACAAGATCGAATATGCCGGCGACAGCGCCGCGCGTAAATCCGGGGAAGAGGGCAAGGGCAAGTACAAGGTGCGGGTGATCGGTTTCGCCAAGCTGATGGGCGACCTGATCGACGGCCTGATCCAGGTGATGATGTTCTTCGGCCTGGCCGTGATCACCTCGCTGATCATCATCTACGCCTACACCCGTTGCGTGCGCAGCACGATGCTGGTGGTCGGCTGCTCGCTGATCGCGGTGGTCTGGCAACTGGGCATCGTCGCCTGGCTGGGCTACGCCATCGACCCGTACTCGGTACTGGTGCCGTTCCTGATCTTCGCCATCGGTGTGTCCCACGCCGCGCAGAAGATGAACGGCATCATGCAGGACATCGCCCGCGGCACCCACAAGCTGATCGCTGCGCGCTACACCTTCCGCCGTCTGTTCATTGCCGGTGTGACCGCCTTGCTCGCCGATGCGGTGGGTTTTGCCGTGCTGATGCTGATCGACATCCCGGTGATCCAGGACCTGGCGATCACCGCCAGTATCGGTGTCGCGGTATTGATCTTCACCTCGCTGCTGCTCATGCCAGTGGCGCTGTCCTACGTCGGCGTTGGCGCCAAGGCGGCCGAGCGCGCGCTGAAAATCGACAACCGTGCCGAACGCAACAAAGGCTTTGGCAAACTGTGGGCGATGCTCGATCGCTTCACCACGCGCAAGTGGGCCATCGGTGCGGTACTGGTCGCGTTGCTGATGGGCATCGGCGGCTTCATGGTCAGCCTGCAGTTGAAAATCGGCGACCTGGAAAGCGGTGCGCCGGAGTTGCGCGCCGACTCGCGTTACAACATCGATAACGCCTACATCACCAGCCACTACGCACTGTCCAGCGACCTGTTCGCGGTGATGATCAAGACCGCCCCGGAAGGCTGCCTGAACTACAAGACCCTGGTCCTGGCCGACCGCCTGGCCTGGGAACTGCAGCAGTACCCGGGCGTGCAGGCGACCTCCTCGCTGGTCAACGCTGTGCGCCAGATCACTGCCGGTACCTACGAAGGCAACCCCAAGCTCAACAGCATCCAGCGCAACCAGGACGTGTTGAACTACGCCGCCCAGCAAGCCTCGGTCAACTCGCCGGAGCTGTTCAACAACAATTGCTCGCTGATGCCGGTGATTGCCTTCCTCAAGGATCACAAGGCTGAAACCCTGGATGCCGTGGTGGCGATTGCCGACAAGTTCGCCAAGGAAAACAGCACCGACGATCGCCAGTTCCTGCTCGCCGCTGGTAGCGCCGGCATCGAGGCCGCGACCAACATCGTGGTGCGCGAAGCCAACCACACCATGCTGCTTTACGTGTATGCGGCGGTGACGCTGTTCTGCCTGATCACCTTCCGCAGCTGGAGGGCGACCCTGGTGGCATTGCTGCCGCTGATGCTGACCTCGATCCTCTGCGAAGCCTTGATGGTAGCCATGGGCATCGGTGTGAAAGTGGCAACGTTGCCGGTAATCGCCCTGGGGGTGGGTATCGGGGTGGACTACGCCTTGTACCTGCTCAGCGTGCAATTGCACTTCCAGCGCCAGGGCATGCCGCTGTCCCAGGCCTACCGCAATGCGGTGTCGTTCACCGGCCGCGTGGTTGGTCTGGTCGGCATCACCCTGGCTGCCGGTGTGGTGTGCTGGGTCTGGTCGCCGATCAAGTTCCAGGCCGACATGGGCATCCTGCTGACCTTCATGTTCCTGTGGAACATGCTCGGTGCGCTGATCCTGATTCCGGCGCTGTCGTACTTCCTGCTGCGCGAACGTGTGCCGATGCCTGATGTAGATGACGCAGACGCACCAGCCGATAACACCGAAATGTCTCAACGTCCCGGCGTTACCAATGCCATGACAATTTCCGAGTAAGTAACGATGTCTGAATACAAAGCTCCATTGCGCGACATGCGCTTCGTCCTCAACGAGGTTTTTGACGTATCCCGTCTGTGGGCCGAGTTGCCTGGCCTGGCCGATGTGATCGACGAAGAAACGGCTGCCGCTATCCTTGAAGAAGCAGGGAAAATCACTGGTGAAGTGATTGCCCCGCTGAACCGCAGCAGCGATGAGCAAGGCTGCACCTGGAGCAATGGCGCTGTGTCTGCGCCGGACGGTTTCGCCGCGGCCTACCAGGCCTTCGCCGAAGGCGGCTGGGTAGGTGTGGGTGGTGATCCGGAGTTTGGTGGCATGGGCATGCCCAAGGCCATTTCGGCGCAGGTCGAGGAAATGGTCAACTCGGCCAGCCTGTCCTTCGGTCTGTACCCGATGCTGACGGCGGGCGCCTGCCTGTCGATCAAGGCGCACGCCAGCGAAGAGCTGAAGGCCGCCTACCTGCCGAACATGTACGCCGGCACCTGGACCGGTTCGATGTGCCTGACCGAAGCCCACGCCGGTACCGACCTGGGGCTGATCCGCACCAAGGCCGAACCCCAGGCCGACGGCAGCTACGCGATCAGCGGCAGCAAGATCTTCATCACCGGTGGCGAGCACGACCTGACCGAGAACATCATCCACCTGGTCCTGGCACGCCTGCCGGACGCACCGGCCGGGCCTAAAGGTATCTCGCTGTTCCTGGTGCCCAAGGTGCTGGTCAATGCCGACGGTTCCCTGGGCGAGCGCAACGCGCTGTCCTGCGGTTCGATCGAACACAAGATGGGCATCAAGGCCTCCGCTACCTGCGTGATGAACTTCGACGGCGCCACCGGCTGGATCGTCGATGCGCCGAACAAGGGCCTGGCGGCGATGTTCACCATGATGAACTACGAGCGTCTGGGTGTTGGCATCCAGGGTCTGGCGCAAGGCGAGCGTTCCTACCAGAACGCCGTGGCCTACGCCCGTGACCGCCTGCAAAGCCGTGCGCCGACCGGTGCGCAGAACAAGGACAAGTCCGCCGACCCGATCATCGTCCACCCGGACGTACGTCGTATGCTGTTGACCATGAAAGCCTTGAACGAAGGCGGTCGTGCATTCTCCAGCTACGTGGCCCTGCAACTGGACATCGCCAAGTACAGCGAAGACGCCGCCGCCCGTACCCGCGCGCAAGAACTGGTAGCGCTACTGACCCCGGTGGCCAAGGCGTTCCTCACCGACATGGGTCTGGAAACCACCATCCACGGCCAGCAGGTGTTTGGTGGCCACGGCTTTATCCGCGAGTGGGGCCAGGAGCAACTGGTGCGTGATGTGCGCATCACCCAGATCTACGAAGGCACCAACGGCATCCAGTCCCTGGACCTGGCCGGGCGCAAGATCGTCGGCAGCGGCGGCGCACTGTATCGCCTGTTCGCCACCGAGATTCGCGATTTCACCGCCGGCGCCAGCGCCGACCTCGCTGAGTTCATCCAGCCGTTGAATGCCGCCGTCGACACCCTCGACGACCTGACTGCATGGCTGCTGGACCGCGCTCAACAGAACCCGAATGAAATCGGTGCGGCCTCGGTCGAGTACCTGCAAGTGTTCGGCTACACCGCCTATGCCTACATGTGGGCACTGATGGCCAAGGCGGCCAAGGACAAGCAAGGCGAAGACGACTTCTACACCAGCAAGCTGGCCACTGCGCGCTTCTACTTCGCCCGCCTGCTGCCGCGCATTCACTCGTTGAGCGCATCGGCCAAGGCCGGCAGCGACTGCCTCTATCAACTGGATGCAGCGCAGTTCTAAGAACTGCGCCTACGCATAGAAAGGATCAGGAACAAATACCCATGATGGCGACAAAAATAATCCCGCCGGCCGACGGTGCCTACACCTATCCCTTGCTGATCAAGCAACTGCTGCTGTCCGGTGAGCGCTACGAGCCGGGCCGGGAAATCGTCTACGCCGACAAACTGCGCTACAGCTACAAGACGCTCAACCAGCGCATCCGCCGCCTGGCCAATGCGCTGACGGCAGCCGGCGTTAAAGCTGGCGACACCGTGGGCCTGCTGGACTGGGACAGCCACCGCTACCTGGAATGCTTCTTCGCCGTACCGATGATCGGCGCGGTGCTGCACACCGTGAACATTCGCCTGTCCCCGGATCAGGTGCTCTACACCATGAACCACGCCGAGGACGACCTGGTGCTGGTGCATGATGACTTCCTGCCGCTGGTCGAGCAGGTTCAGGATCGCCTGACCACCGTCAAAGGCTTCATCCAGCTCACCGATGACAGCGCCGCCGAGACTTCGCTGCCGGTACTGGGCGAATACGAGCAGTTGCTGTGCGCGGCGTCGGACCAGTACGAGTTCCCGGACTTCGACGAGAACTCGGTGGCGACCCTGTTCTACACCACCGGCACCACCGGCGCGCCTAAAGGGGTGTACTTCACCCATCGCCAACTGGTTCTGCACACCCTCAATGCCGCCGGTACCCTGGGTGGTTATCAAGGCCAGCCACTGCTGCGCTCCGATGACGTGTACATGCCGATCACGCCGATGTTCCACGTGCATGCCTGGGGCGTGCCTTATGTCGCGACCCTGATGGGCATCAAGCAGGTCTACCCTGGCCGCTATGAACCCAACAGCCTGGTCCGGCTGCACCGCGAAGAGAAGGTGACCTTCTCCCACTGCGTGCCGACCATTTTGCAAATGATCCTCAACTGTGAGGAAGGCAAGGCCGCCCGTTTCGACGGCTGGAAAATGCTCCTGGGCGGCAGCGCGCTGACCCTCGGCATCGCCAGCGACGCCAGCGCCAAAGGCATGGTGGTACACGCCGGCTACGGCATGTCGGAAACCTGCCCGTTGCTGTGCCTGACCTACCTGCGTGATGAAGACCTCAAGCTGCCGATGCAAGGTCAGCTGCCGATCCGCATCAAGACCGGCACGCCGGTGCCGATGGTCGACCTGAGAATCGTCGACGGCAATGGCAAAGACGTCGCCCACGATGGTGAGTCTCTGGGCGAGATCGTTGTGCGTGCGCCATGGCTGACCCAAGGCTATCTGAAGGAGCCGGAAAAAGGCGCCGAGCTCTGGGAAAACGGCTGGCTGCACACCGGCGACCTGGCTTCCATCGACGCCATGGGTGGCGTGGAAATCAAGGACCGCATCAAGGACGTGATCAAGACTGGCGGCGAGTGGATCAGCTCCCTGGACCTTGAGAACCTGATCAGCGAGCACGAGGCTGTCATGTCCGTCGCGGTGGTGGGTATTGCCGACGAGCAATGGGGCGAACGCCCGATGGCGCTGGTGGTGTGCGAGCCTGGCCAGTACCTGGACCGCAAGATCCTCGAAGCCCATCTGCAGACCTTCGTTGAATGCGGTCGCATCAACAAGTGGGCGATTCCCAAGCAGTTCAAGTTCGTCACCGAAATCCCCAAGACCAGCGTTGGCAAGATCAACAAAAAGCTGATCCGCGAAAGCGAAACCAACTGAGCCTCAAATCCTCGGGCGCTGCCTCTTTGAGTGCATGCGCTGCCGGGGAGGGATAAGCCTGTCATTACCTCGGTGGCAGGCGGATTCTGGATAGCATCGGCGGGCTTATCTTTGCCATAGTCATGGCAAGACAAACCGCTGAGCGCCATGCCGACGGCGAGCAGGGCAGGGGAAATCCGCTGATGGATCAGCGGATTTCTCACTGTCGTGCGCATCCAGCCAGGTTTGCGTTCATTGACGGGCAGCGCTCGGTTGCTCGCAAGTGAAAGTCGAGCGGCTAATTCTGGCACTTGTGCCAAGCTCATTGGTGCCCAATCGCCTGTCGCCCAGGCAATCCAGAGGAAACCCATGACATGAACCTCATCCGCTCAAAAAACGTCCGCCGTGAATTCTACAAAGCCGTGTGGTTCTACTTCCGCGTGGTCTGGCCGATCTTTTCCATATTGATTGTGCTGATCGTCGCGCTCGGGCTGATCATCGGTCACCTGGAAGGCTGGGCGCCCTATGACGGTATCTACTTTGGCTTCGTGACCGGTTTGACCATCGGCTACGGCGAGCTTGTGCCCAAGCTGCCGATCTCACGGGTATTGGCAATTATCCTCGGTTTCAACGGAGTACTGATGACCGCGATTTTTGCGGCGATCAGCGTGCGGGCGATTGAAGCTACGATCGGGGCCGACAAAGACCAGGGCCCGGAGTAACCCTGTCTATATCAGCGACACCGTCCCACTGTAGGAGCGAGCACGCTCGCGATGGACGCTAACGATAACGCGGGCTTCCTGGCTAAACGCAGCGCTCTTTAATCCATCGCGAGCAGGCTCGCTCCTGCAGTTTTTTCAGCCTGCTCCACCGAGTACAAGTCCACGCCCTGATGTTCCGTCTGCCAGGCGCTTGTCATCACACACAACCCCCCTGTAGGAGCGTAATGCTGTTCACTTAAGCAGGGTCACACACTTGTGGCGAGGGGGCTTGCCCCCGTGGGTCGCGGAGCGGCCCCAATACTTGCCACCGAGGTGTATCAGGTACGTCGCGTGTTATGGTTTTACGACTGCTCCGCAGCCGAACGGGGGTAAACCCCCTCGCCACAAGGTGTGCCCCCCGCTTAAGTGAACAGTATTACCCTGTAAGAGCGAGCACGCTCGCGATGGTCGCTAACGATAACGCGGGCTTCCTGGCTAACCGCAGCACCTGTAGGAGCGAGCACGCTCGCGATGGACGCTAACGATAACGCGGGCTTCCTGGCTAACCGCAGCACCTGTAGGAGCGAGCATGCTCGCGATGGTCGTTAACGATAACGCGGGCTTCCTGGCTAAACGCAGCACCTGTAGGAGCGAGCATGCTCGCGATGGACGCTAACGATAACGCGGGCTTCCTGGCTAAACGCGGTGCTCTTTAGTCCATCGCGAGCAGGCTCGCTCCTGCAGTTTTTTCAGCCTGCTCCACCGAGTACAAGTCCACGCCCTGATGTTCCGTCTGCCAGGCGCTTGTCATCACACCCCCCCCCTGTAGGAGCGTAATGCTGTTCACTTAAGCAGGGTCACACACTTGTGGCGAGGGGGCTTGCCCCCGTGGGGCGCGGAGCGGCCCCAAAACCTGCCACCGAGGTGTATCAGGTACGTCGCGTGTTATGGTTTTACGACTGCTCCGCAGCCGAACGGGGGTAAACCCCCTCGCCACAAGGTGTGCCCCCCGCTTAAGTGAACAGTATTACCCTGTAAGAGCGAGCATGCTCGCGATGGTCGTTAACGATAACGCAGGCTCCCTGGCTAACCGCAGCACCTGTAGGAGCGAGCACGCTCGCGATGGTCGTTAACGATAACGCGGGCTTCCTGGCTAAACGCGGCGCTCTTTAGTTCCTCGCGAGCATGCTCGCTCCTACAGTTTTTCAGCCTGCAGGTCAGGGGTATCGCCCAGGGTTTTGTAAATCTAAGCCCCCCAACCCGCCCCACTCACCGCCGCCTGCACCAGCGGATGCAATTGCGCCCCCTGATGCTCCATCTGCCAGGCCAACAACTCCTTGCGCATGCTCGGCGCCCAATACATCTGCAGATGATTACGCACGCCCAGCACCGCCTGCTCCTGGTCCGGCTGGCTGGCAAAGTACTGGGCGATCTGGTTGGCCATCTTGATCAGGTTGTCCGTACTCATCGGCGTACCTCCGCTTTATCACCACGGGCGTGTCGACGATCCTTGAGCAATCGGTCCTGTTCGTCACTGAATGCCTGGAAGCGCTTCTGCCACTCCGACGGGTGATACACGCGGCTGACTTCCACCGCCGTCACCTTGTACTCCGGACAGTTGGTGGCCCAGTCGGAGTTATCGGTGGTAATCACGTTGGCCCCCGATTCAGGGAAGTGGAACGTGGTGTACACCACGCCCGGCGCGACCCGTTCGGTGATCCGCGCCCGCAATACCGTCTGCCCGGCACGGCTGCCAATACCAACCCAGTCCCCATCGTTGATACCACGGCTTTCAGCGTCGGTCGGATGGATTTCCAGCCGGTCTTCGTCATGCCAGGCCACGTTCTCTGTACGCCGGGTTTGAGCGCCAACGTTGTACTGGCTGAGGATGCGCCCGGTGGTCAGCAGCAGCGGATAACGACTGTTGACCTTCTCCTCGGTCGGCACGTACCCGGTCAGCATGAAACGCCCCTTGCCACGCACGAACTCCTCGATGTGCATGGTCGGCGTACCGTCCGGTGCCGCCGCGTTGCACGGCCATTGCAGGCTGCCGTGGCGATCCAGTTCGGCGTAGCTGACGTTGGTGAAGGTCGGCGTCAGGCGGGCTATTTCATCCATGATTTGCGATGGATGCTGGTAGTGCATCGGGTAGCCCAAAGCGTTGGCCAGCGCCACCGTACCTTCCCAGTCGGCCTTGCCGCCCAGCGGGTCCATGACCTTGCGCACCCGCGAGATACGTCGTTCGGCGTTGGTAAAGGTGCCGTCTTTTTCCAGGAACGAAGCGCCCGGCAAAAACACATGGGCGAACTTCGCGGTTTCGTTGAGGAAAATATCCTGCACCACCACGCATTCCATGGCCGACAGCGCCGCAGTGACGTGCTGGGTATTCGGATCGCTCTGGGCGATGTCCTCGCCCTGGCAATACAGGCCCTTGAAACTGCCGGCCAATGCCGACTCGAACATGTTGGGGATACGCAGGCCCGGCTCGGCCTGCAGAGTAACGTTCCACGCCTGCTCGAACTGCGTGCGCACCACCTCGTTGGAGATGTGCCGGTAGCCAGGCAACTCGTGGGGGAACGAGCCCATGTCACAGGAGCCCTGAACGTTGTTCTGCCCCCGCAGCGGGTTCACGCCCACGCCTTCGCGGCCGATGTTACCGGTGGCCATGGCCAGGTTGGCAATGCCCATGACGGCGGTGCTGCCCTGGCTGTGCTCAGTAACACCGAGTCCGTAGTAGATCGCCGCATTACCGCCAGTAGCATACAAACGCGCAGCGGCACGAATGTCGGCAGCAGGCACACCGCAGATCGCGCCCAGCATTTCCGGCGAATTTTCCGGCCGGCTGACGAACTCGCGCCAGTTGGCGAAATCACTGCCCTCGCAACGGGCGTCGATAAAGGCCTGATTGAGCAAGCCTTCGGTGACGATCACATGCGCCAATGCGTTGAGCATGGCGACGTTGGTGCCGGGGCGCAGAGCCAGGTGCAGTTCAGCACGGGCATGCACCGAATCCACCAGATCAATGCGGCGTGGATCGATGACGATCAGCCGAGCGCCTTCACGCAGACGGCGCTTGAGCTGGGAAGCGAATACCGGGTGCGCATCGCTCGGGTTCGCGCCCATCACCAGAATCACGTCAGCCTGCATCACCGAGTCGAAACTCTGGGTGCCGGCGGACTCGCCCAACGTTTGCTTCAGGCCATAACCAGTCGGCGAATGGCAAACCCGCGCACAGGTGTCGACGTTGTTATTGCCGAACGCCGCGCGTACCAGTTTCTGCACCAGATAGGTTTCTTCGTTGGTGCAGCGGCTGGAGGTAATCCCACCAATGGAGTCGCGACCATATTTTTGCTGTAAACGACGGAATTCACTGGCGGCGTAGGTTACCGCTTCATCCCAACTGACTTCCTGCCAAGGGTCGTTGATGTGCTGGCGGATCATCGGCTTGGTAATGCGATCCGGGTGGGTGGCGTAGCCCCAGGCAAAGCGCCCCTTGACGCAGGAGTGGCCGTGGTTGGCCTGGCCGTTCTTGTCCGGAACCATGCGCACCAACTGGTCGCCTTTCATCTCGGCGCGGAACGAACAGCCCACGCCGCAATAGGCGCAGGTGGTGATCACGCTGCGTTCGGGTTGACCCAGTTCGACCACGCTTTTTTCCATCAGGGTCGCAGTCGGGCAGGCTTGCACACAGGCGCCGCAGGACACGCATTCCGAATCGAGGAAGTTATCCCCACCCGCAGCGGCCACCCGGGATTCAAAACCGCGCCCGGTAATGGTTAGGGCAAAGGTGCCCTGGGTTTCTTCACAGGCGCGCACGCAGCGGTTGCAGACGATGCACTTGCTCGGGTCGTAGTCGAAGTAAGGGTTGGATTTGTCCTTCACATCGGCCAGATGGTTGTCGCCTTCGTAGCCGTAACGCACCTCCCGCAGACCGACCTGACCGGCCACGGTTTGCAGCTCGCAGTTGCCGTTGGCCGAGCAGGTCAGGCAGTCCAGCGGGTGATCGGAGATGTACAACTCCATCACGTTGCGCCGCAGGGTCGCGAGCTTCGGCGTCTGGGTGTGCACGCTCATGCCTTCAGTCACTGGCGTGGTGCAGGACGCGGGGTAGCCGCGCATGCCGTCGATCTCCACCAGGCACATGCGGCAGGAGCCGAAGGCTTCCAGGCTGTCGGTGGCGCAGAGTTTGGGAATGGTGGTGCCCAGCAGCGCAGCGGCGCGCATCACCGAAGTGCCTTCGGGAACGCTGATGCTGCGGCCGTCGATGTTCAGGGTGACTTGCACCTGGCTGTCGCGGGCGGGAGTACCAAGGTCAATGTCTGTATTCGGGTCGAAGAGAGTGATCATTGCTCGGCCTCCGGGGGCAACAAGCCGAAGTCGGCGGGGAAGTGCTTGAGGGCGCTGGCGACCGGAAAGGACACCATGCCGCCCAACGCGCACAGCGAACCGTATTGCAGGGTGTCGCACAGGTCCTTGAGGATGATCACCTGCTCATCGCGCCCGTTCGGGTCTTGCGCGGCCAGCAACCGGTCGATTACCTCCACGCCCCGGGTCGAGCCGATGCGGCACGGCGTGCATTTGCCACAGGATTCCTCGGCGCAGAACTCCATGGCGAAGCGCGCCATGTGAGCCATGTCCAAGGTGTCGTCCGCCACCACCACACCACCGTGACCGAGCATCGCGCCGATGGCGGCAAAGGCTTCGTAATCCAGCGGCGTGTCGAATTGCGACGGCGGCACCCAGGCGCCGAGCGGGCCACCCACCTGCGCAGCCTTCAACGGCCGACCACTGGCGGTGCCGCCGCCGTAGTCTTCCACCAGTTCGCGCAGGGTCAGGCCAAAGGCTCGTTCCACCAGGCCGCCGCGACGGATATTGCCCGCCAACTGGAAGGGCATGGTGCCCAGGGAACGGCCCATGCCGTAATCGCGATAGAACTGTGCGCCCTTGGCTAGAATCAGCGGCACCGAGGCTAAAGTCAGCACGTTATGCACAAGCGTCGGCTGGCCGAACAATCCCTTCAAGGCGGGGATAGGCGGCTTGGCGCGCACGATTCCGCGCTTGCCTTCGAGGGAGTCCAGCAGCGCGGTTTCTTCACCGCAGATGTAGGCGCCGGCACCGACCCGCACTTCCATATCGAAAGCCTGACCGCTGCCGCCGACATTGGCGCCGAGGTAACCATTCTTCCGGGCAATCTCCAGCGCGTTGCGCAGGATGGCCACGGCATCCGGGTATTCCGAGCGCACATAGATGTAGCCGTAGGTGGCGCCGACGCACAGGCCGGCAATGGCCATCCCTTCGATCAGCAGGAAGGGGTCGCCTTCCATCAGCATGCGGTCGGCAAAGGTGCCCGAGTCACCTTCGTCGGCGTTGCACACGATGTACTTTTGCGCCGCTTCAGTCGCGCGCACCGTGCGCCACTTGATCCCGGCGGGGAAGGCCGCGCCGCCACGGCCACGCAGGCCTGAGTCGAACACTTCAGTCGCAGTCCGTTCGCCACCGAGGATGACGGCTCTTTTCAAACCCTCGAAACCGCCATGATCCAGGTAATCGTCGATGTACAGCGGCTGTGTGATGCCGGCGCGGGCAAACAGCAGGCGTTGTTGAGTCTTCAGATAGGGCAACTCTTCCACCAGACCCAGGGCCAATGGATGAGCAGACGGCTCGCCTTTCAGGGCTTCGAGCACTGACGGTACATCGTCAGCACTCAGTGGGCCGAAGCCGAAACGACCTTGCGGCGTGTCCACTTCCAGCAATGGTTCCAGCCAGTACAGGCCACGCGAACTGGTGCGGTTTATCACCAGCGGCACGACGCGCCCCCGGCCATGGATGATAAGGGCCTCCACAACCTCTTCGGCACCCACGGCACGGGCTACCGAATCACCAGACACATAGAAAGCGGGCATTATGCGTCCTCCCGGCAAGCATCAAGCAAGGCATCCAGACGCTCTGCACTCAACCGCGCATGCACCCGGCCATCCAGCTCCAGCGCCGGCGAACAGGCGCAAGCCCCCAGGCAATACACCGGCCGCAAACTGATGCTGCCATCGGCGCTGCTGCCCTGATCGTCCAGTTGCAGACGTTCGCGCAACTGCGCCGCCAACTGCTCGGCACCACGACTCTTGCACGACTCGGCCCGGCACAGCCGCAGGATATGCCGCGCGGGCGGCGCGGTACGGAAGTCATGGTAAAAACTGATCACCCCACGAACCTCGGCCTGACTCTGGTTCAGCGCATGGGCAATCTCGGGGACGGCGGCATCGGGGATGTACCCAATGCGCTCCTGAATATCATGAAGAATGGGCAACAGCGCACCCGCAGAGCCCTTGTGGCGCTCCAGCAGGCTGTTGACCAAAGGCAGGTGCAACTCAACATCAGGCATTCAGCAATCCTCACGGTCACGGACACACAAGAGGGTAGTCGGTTGTCCGGAAGTGTTGGCTGCGGCACTCACACCACGTCACGGCATCGTGGCAATTTGGCCGTTGGCCAGGGCACCCTGAGCGGGCATCTTGTTGTGCCCGGTGCGGTCTTCGCCGCACCTCGACTGGGCATAAAGGGCAGCTTGCCACGCCGCTATTGATCCAACTGCACCAAAGCGACGTGTTTGGTTCTGCCTACGACTATCCATTAAGTCTAGATGAGTGAGACGCGGGGCGTTCACACACTGGCCTGATGCCCAAAGAGCCTGTCGATGCCTGATGTATAGCAAGCATTACAGGCGAGAAGAAGTATCAGAACCGTGAGCAATTCTACGGAGCAGATGCACTGATCCAATCCGTCATAACCCGAAAGCGTTCCCCTCTGACCCAAACACAAAAAAGCCCCGAAAACCTCGAGGCCGACCCCAAATCCCAGCCCCCACCCAAATCCCCCTGTGGGAGCCAGCCTGCTGGCGATAGCGCCAGCCCTACCACCACCAATGCTGAAGCTGCACCCAAACCCACTCAAACACCGCAGCCAAACAATGCCCGCCAGCCCACCGCAACCCTCCCCCCTGTGGGAGCGAGCCTGCTCGCGAAAACGCCAGCCCAGCCAACATCAATGCTGAAGCTAGCCACTACCCCTCAACCTCCACCGCCACCCGCATGTGTGTCACCAAAGCCAGTGTTCAATGCGAAGTCAAAGTTGCCACATCATCAGGCTGGCTCAGTCCGGCATTTCATTCGGGCCTTCTTGTCATGAAACACGGAAGTCCTCCAATCCAACACCACACCCGCCCCCTGTAGGAGCGAGCATGCTCGCGAAAAACCCAAGGCAACCACCACGCCCGCTGAATGTCCAAGCCCCCCGCAACCAAACCCACCCCTACAAGCGTCATGCCTGACGCCAGAAACCCAGAACCTACCCTTCAGCCTCCGCCGCCCGCTTGGACATCGGCCCAACCGTCCGATCCCGCTCCAGCACCTTCACCGCATCATCCACCAACGCCTTACTCATCGACGTCAAATAATGCGCAGCCCAGGCATGGCGGTCGGTATCCCTGGCATAGGCGGCATCTTCAGTGAGCGTCTTGGCCAGGAATAGAAAATCAGAAGCCATCGACAACGCATCACCGAGCGGAACACCGCGAGTGACGTGGAACAGTGGTTGATCGGAGCAGTAGATGGCAGGCGTCAGGCCAATGGTTTTGAGTTCAGTTTGTTCGGTCATTGGCCACCTCCGAGAATGGAGAGGCAACGGGGGAGGGCGTTACACGATTGGGAACCGCCTAGAGAGAAAAGCCAAATTTCAAACGGATTGATACTGCGCATTATCCAACTCCTTGATATGAGGAGCTGCCACGTTCGTTTCCACACGAATGGGTGACAGCTGTGCGCAGGGTGGAAAACCGGGAATCAAGGAAACCGGCACGTCCGAAGACGTCCCACGCACAGCCGCCATAACTCACGCCGCAGGCATAAAAAAAGCGCCGGCAGACGTGATGGGGGCGCTGTTGCGCCTTGAATTACACGGGTTTCCACACCCGGTCGCTGAATTGGCAGCGACGGTGGAAGGGTATCGTGTAGACCCAGTGCCTGCAACCTCGACGACAACGAGGTTTTCATCAACAGTGGCTGGGTCAAAAACAGATTCAGCCATGGACTATCGAACACTAATCAACTTTGGATGAGTAGACCATCTCGGTTTAGTCGCTGATAGACTGAGTTTTCCGCAGCCACTTGGGCTGCCGACTAGCCCGGTCGTAAGATGAATATCAAAGAGTTTTGCCAGACTCATGAATTCGACATGAGCAAGTGTGCAGTAAATTTAGGTGGCGGCAGCTTCACAATGGCGGAGCTAAAAACTTCGCCTATCGAGTTCTTGAGCTTGGCAGAAGACGACTTTGAACGGGGCGGTCTGTCTGCGCTTGTTAATGCAACGACTAATTCAAAGCGCGCGATTGTCTGTCAGATCGATCAGTTATTGATTTCCTTTGGTTATCAGTCGCTTAGGTGGAATGTTCCGAAGAAATTAGAGCGGTTGCGTGCGCTTGGCCTATTGGTGCCAAGTCTATTGCGCAAAATAGTTGATGTGCGGAATGTTCTGGAACACGAGTACAAAGCGCCTGATCTTGAGATTGTAAAAGAGTCATTGGATATTGCGACTCTGTTTGTAATGTCTGCTACTGCTATGTTTATTCCTTTCGATGATGTATTGGAGTTCTCACTGCCTGAATCAAGTTTTAGGGATAACTCAGTTGCACGCATTACTGTTGGGCTGAACCGAGAGCCTCGTGGTGTTTTTTACACCGTCTATGCGTATGAGTCCGACGAGTTTTACGATCGATGCGTTGGTCAATGCGAGATTCCATCAGGGCATTTTCTTTTCGAGGCAATGGTGAAGCTTTCCGCGTCGTTGATGCTTCGATATAAGATCGACCAAGCTTTTGATGAATTTGATAAGGCCTACGCACAGCTTTGAAATTGCAAAATAAGGAAAAAAGTGGAAAAGGGGCAGACTTATTTCCTTGAAAATAAATCTGCCCCTTTTCCCTGCATCATCACTCAAGCGTAACTCCTCGTCGTCAAATAATGCGCGGCCCAAGCGTGATAGTCCGTGTCCCAGGCGTTTGATGTCAGCAATGGTTATTAAACCCCCATGCGGATTAAGCGAACAACGGGTTGCAGCCTGGGATCAGTGGGTAGAAGTATGTACCACCCGTCAGGAGTGGCGTAGTTCCGAATAGGGGGTGAAACGGGCCTGCTAACGGCAGGCTGTGTTGAGCGCGGTGTGAGTTGGATGTCCCACTTGTCAGGATCTGCGTGGTTAAAAATAGGGGCTATGCCGGTGTTGCGTTGAGCTGTAGAAGCCGTATTGGCATCCATGGTTTTATGCGCAAGCGTACTTAGTTCTTTGCGAGTGTCGGGCTCGCCGGTGGGGTGTATTTTTGTCGGAGGGGCGTTTGTTTGTTGCATATTTTGACGGCTGGGCGGTGTTGTTTTCTTTGGTGTTAGTGTAGGTGTTACTTTCGTTTTTTGTATACTGCCCGGGCTTTTGGTAGCCCGACGCACAACGGCGAGTACCTCTGGTTTTTCGTATAATTTAAAGCTTGTAAAGAAACGCCTTATTTTGCCTGATGGATCTGTGTAGTTGATCGGATCATTTTCGCAGTAGGCATAAGCATTAAAGCCACCTTCTCCGAACGGGCTTAAACGATCCGGACTGATGAATCGCATCAGAACTGGATTAAACGCCCGATATCCGTTCCCCAACAAATAATTCCCCGTCAACGGATCCCGGCGCTCACCATTAAAGGCAAGCAGGCTGAGCAGCCCACTTGTAGAGGGGCAGTGACCATAGGGTGAAAAGGCTATAGATTGTGGTTGATGATTGGTCTTGAGCGTCTGCAATATCGAGCGTTGTTGATCATTGGCCAGTAGTGTGGAGTGGAGCACATCACCGTCACTTTGAAGTTGCGCCAATAACTGGTCGCCGTGTTGGACGATGGAATGGCTTATCTTTCCCTGTATCTCTGTGCTGAGGCGGTTTCTGCAGTAGAAGCGCTGGCGCTCTTGCTCTCCTGGCATCATGTTGCCGACCAGCCGGTCGAGGGCATCATGGCGATATTGGCACAGCAGAGTTTCGTATCGGGCAGTCATGGGGTGAATACCTCGGAAATCCCAAGTGAAGGTGTTCAGTATTGAACGACTGGCGAGGCAGGGGTACTAGCAGAACTGATAGATCTACTGATCTCAAGCAGCAGGTGGGCAACTGCAATGCGAGATGCCTCTACAGCGGATGATGGTCATGTCACTGAATATCTTTCAGATAATCCTTGAGCGCGATGAGCGGGACATCGAGCTGCTCCATCATCTCAATTCTGGAGAATTCCCCCGCCAACCTCCCCAACTCCCGCCCCAACGGCTTATCCACACCCCCAACCGCCTCCAACGCCAACCCCACACATTCACCCACCTTCACCTGAATCCTCTCAACATCCCCCCGCCGCACCAGCAACTCAAACACATCCCGCTGGTAATCACCCATCACCAAATCATCCCGCAAAATCGGGCTTGAACCTTCCGACTCATAAGCCAGTTTGAGGGAGAAGAGGGCGACGGTTTCCAGGTGCAATTCCATGGGGGGAATCCTTGTGAAATGTTCCGGCGGTGCGGGTGGTGTGGAAGGGCAATGGGCAAAAGCATCGCCAGCAGGCTGGCTCCCACAGGGTGTGTGGGGTGTCAGGGGCTTTTCTGCG
The DNA here is from genome assembly GCF_059415945.1 of Pseudomonas sp. GW821-FHT09H03. Taxonomy (NCBI): domain Bacteria; kingdom Pseudomonadati; phylum Pseudomonadota; class Gammaproteobacteria; order Pseudomonadales; family Pseudomonadaceae; genus Pseudomonas; species Pseudomonas sp. GW821-FHT09H03. Next base: position 170,099 of record NZ_JBWKOF010000008.1, read on the forward strand.
GGCGAAAAAAAAGGCCTTGCTAAGCAAGACCTTTCTTAATTTTGGTGCCCGAGGGAGACTCGAGCACTCTATATAATCCGTGGCTTGCGGCCGGATTGTACAGTTAGGGATACAGATAGGGATACACGTTGATCTCTACTGCACCCGTCAGCTTAGGCTGTCTATTTTAATACCAGCCGATTCTGAAAGGGCACCGCTAAAATTCCGATCTGCGTCTGAATGAGCAATGCCCTCGATTTCGGTAAACCAAATTTTGCCGAATTTTGACCAATCGAACGAGTAAGAGTGCTTCAACGTTAGGCAGACCTCTTTCCCCCCGATGGGAACGCGGATCGTCCCGCCTGGGAATGTAAAACCATGTGAAATGTCATACGCCCAGTACTTTCCATTTTTCACCTTTGGCTCAGTGATAGACGGCATATCATTCATCACAAGCGCTACGCCACGGCTTGCGACACCGGCGTCGATGTAGTGCTCAAGAATTTGCAGATCCTCATAGACGTCCTTCTGAAAAACGTCCTGAGCCCCCCGAGGGCCTCCAGAGGAACTGATGTTGCGGTAGCACTTCATCTCGATAGCGATTTTGATGCAGCCTTTCGCAGAGACTCCAGTGACTAATATGTCAATGTTGCTGGAGCCACCAGGTAGCCGGACTCCGGTTTCCAGCTCAATGTCTGCTGTCTCATCCGGGTTGTGCAGGATCAGTGGAAGCAGTTGCTTTAATAAGTACGCGTATTGAAGCTGCATCGAGGCTTCTTTATTGATAGGAATGAGCCCGCCGCCCACCTTCCTGGCAAAGACCTTCCAAGCGACCGATATTGCATGGCGCAGACGTACCTCAAACGACTCTTCGACTATGAACAAAGGCACTCGGGCTCTCTCCAGTAGATGGCGGTAGGCCATTGTAGTCGAGCGGCTGTCAGTCAATCAGCGTTATTGGAGTCTCGAGCTATTGAAGGTGGAGTAGGTCATCTGATTTCCATGGTTGCAGCCAGAAAGGCGCTGGGGACCCTGACGATATTCACACGACACGGGGTCGGAAACCCGCGGGACTGAGTTAGTGGGAGGTTCTGAAAGTTACTGAAATTTCAGTCGTTGAAATTGAAAGGATCTTGAAGAAAAAGGGGCATCGTTACCGTGTTGGTAATGATCCCCCTTTGTGTTGCTGATAACGCACGCTTGGCGTTCGTCAACCGAGTCAACCTGTCAACCAACTTAAAAAATCCAGCCGCTAACACGAACGCGCGGGTTCTTTGCCCCGTGTCTATCCTAAATGCCCAGGGTCCCCAGCGATCTCCCAAGGGATTGGGCGACCCCGCTATTGCTTTCGCTGTAGGTGTGCCATCCAATGGGGTATGGGGAGGTGTCTCAGAAAGTCGTGTTACAGGTGTTACATGTGTTGCGGCATCTATTAACCTATTGAATCAAAAGATTTTTTATTTGTGTTACACAGATCCATCTTTCACATTTGTTGGGTGTAACAAGCCAAATAGGTGTAACAGCAGCGTTTACAAATTTGGGCAAACCGAAGGTCGCAATCAGTCCAGCAGCAGCTACTAGCGTGTAGTCAACTTGTTCCATCACCCTTCCCGAGTCGTCGAAAATAAAAATGCCGGTAGAGAGGCATGAACTAGGCTTGAATGAGCGCCATGGCTAGACTAGTCGTGGCGCACTGATCCATATGTTTATGGAAGACACGGAGCTAGGGTATGGCTATTTACGAGGAAATGTTGGTATGGGCGGACAGGCTGCCGCCATGGCGTCAGGACGCTTTGCGCCGCCTGTGTATTCAGGGAGGATGGAGCGAAGAGGATCTTAACGAAATTGTCGATCTCGCCAAGCAACATCACGGAATCAGCAGCGCGATCGAGCCTATGCCCCAAGTAATCCCGTTCGCCGTTGACCATTTCCCTGCCGAGGCTAATCAGGACCGGACAGTCGCTCTCACGGCGCTACATACCTTTCTTAACGTCGGAAAAATACCGAGCGACCAGGCTCTGGGGTTTCAGTCGCAGGGGCTCACCATCGCTTACGGTGGTAACGGCACTGGTAAGTCCAGCTATGCGCGCGTACTGAAACAGGCGTGCCGAGCCAGAAGCCCAGGCACTGTCTATGCTAACGCCTACGACCCGAATTTTCAGCAACTCACGCCGAGCGCTATCATTGACTTCGAGTTGGACGGGACCCCTGACCAAGCTATCTGGAGCAGTGAGCGCGGTTACATCTCGCGGCCCGAACTCCGGGGTATATCAGTCTTCGACGGCGACTGCGCACGCCATTACCTTCAGGCGATGGAAGCGGCCACCTTTCAGCCGCTTGCGTTAACCTACCTCCAGCAATTGGCCAATGGGCTCAATCAGACGCTACGTCCAAGGCTTCAGGCAGAAATCTCCGGTCTCGCTGTAGACGTTACACCGTTCAATGTCATCCCCGCTGATACCGAGGCCGGTCGGGCAGTGCATCCGATCAGCGCCGGCTCGGATCTGGCGCGCGCGCGCGCACTGGCCGCTCTCAACCAGAATGAGCACGCAGAACTCGCGAGACTGCCTCAGGAGATCAGCGAGGCGGATCCCTCGGCCAAGGCGACGATATTAGACAACGCGGCGACAAGGGTTGATGAGTTGGTCGACAGTATCGCCGCCGCCAATGTCGTGTCCGATGATGCAATCGATGCCACGCTCTCGGAGCATCGAAAGCTATTGGATGCCGAGGCGGCTGAGCGCGCCGCATCCGCCCTGCTGCAGGCTGAAGATACTACACCGATGCTTGCCGGCACGGGCCAAGGCGCATGGGCTTTACTTTTCAGCGCCGCACGCGAGTACTCAATCAGCGCCGCTTTTCCGGGGCAAGCCTTTCCGGTAACTGAGGACGGTGCGGTATGCGTGCTTTGCCAGCAGGAGTTGACTCCTGCTGCGAAGGGTCGTTTACAGCGTTTTGATCGATATGTCCGGGACACGGCGTCTGAAGCCGCCCAGGCCGCACGCAACTCCTGGCAACAGATCGTACGTGATGTCGGCCAAGCGACCGTTGCCTTTACCGTCTCCCAAGTCATGTTAGATGGCTTGGGTAATCGCATAGCAACGCTGCCGGCCGACATCATGACTTTCCAAGAAGATTTGCTCTCTCGGCTCCAGTGGCTCAGAACTGGCGTTGCGAACGGGGAATGGCAGGACAGGCCAACTTATCGCTGCGCGGATCCGACAGCTTCGATCCGACAGATTGCGGATACCCTGCGTGCCGAGGCGGCCGCATTACGCGCCAACCTCGATGCACAAGCCTTAGCCGCCAAGCGGGTTCGCCTCCGGGAATTGGAAGCGCGGCGGCTGCTTTCAGAGCATATCGAAAGCATTGCCCTGGTGATTGGTAATCTCGCCCACAGAGTGAAGCTTCAGAACTGCCTTGGGGATATCGGTAACACCCGCATCATTAGCTTGTTTGCAGGTCTTCTCTCCAAGAAGTACGTTAGTGAAGCGCTGGCCGTGAGGATGAATGAAGAACTCAGGAAGCTAGATCTTTACCACATTTGCGCCGCAGTCGATTCAGCCGGTGATGCGGGATCTGTACGACTTGGTATTGTACTTCCCGACAGCCAGCTCGATCCGCATCTTGTACTAAGTGAGGCAGAGCAGCGCATGTGTGCGCTCGCGTACTTCTTCGCAGAACTCCACCAGTCTGGCTCCACTTCGGGGATTGTTTTCGACGATCCTGTTTCGAGCCTGGACCACAGCCATCGAACCGCCGTCGCGCGACGGATTGTTGAGGAGTCCGCCAACCGACAGGTTATTGTCTTCACCCACGATGCGGTGTTTTTTGGAGAGTTGAGCACGCTCTGCGGGGATGCCCAGTTAGTCCCTTCAGTAAAATCTATCAGCTATCGCGCAGAAGGACCGGGTTACATCGATGCCGGACTGCCTTATGACATGCGAAGGCATCGTGATCGCATTACACAACACCGTGCCGACCACCAGCGAATTGCGGCCAACTTCAATAACCCACCCGGGGATGATGAGCGACTTGCCGTTCGCAATGTTTATGATGACCTTCGCGTCACGATAGAAGTGGGAATCGAGGACACGATACTCAATGAAACCGTAGTGCGGTTCCGCGACGGAATCTCGGTCGGCCGGCTTAATGGCGTGATGATTGTGCAGGAGGCGGAGTACCGCGAAGTACAGCGCTTGCATGACAAGTGCTGCCGAAATGTGCGAGCACATTCACATGCGGCCGGCCAGCAGCGTGCGGTTACGCAACCGGAGGAGCTTTTGGGGGATATTGATGCCGTCCATACATTGTTCCAAGATATCCGCAGGCGCAGAGGTTGAGCCGGTCCGCAATACCGAGTCAACAAGGGGCAGTTAACGCCCCCCGTGACGGGAGCTATCGCTCAAATGCGGATAACCAATCCAACAGCGCATCGACTGCCACAGAATATCGACTGAGCAATGCACCGCTTGAAATGTATTTTTTCGACGGGGCGCAAAGAGAACTTTTTGGCTACAGATATGATAAATATCCTCATAAAAAACAAGCCCAAGCAATGTGCCCTAAAAATCTAAACACATAGGAGAGTGTTGATGCTAAGTGGTCGTAAGTTAATTGAGCTTTCTTATGACGTGCAAGCGGGTCTAGGTCGGATTGATGTTCCCGACTTTGACCGCCTAAGAACAATGGGGATGGCTGCCACGCTTGCAATTCACTTGCGCGGTTTACAGGAGATTGATTTCGAAGTTTTAAGGAAGGTCAGTGATCATTTTTTTTCGATACCATCTTACGCACTAAAAGAAGTTTGCGGGATTTTATCGGAAATTGGCTACATTGATTTGGTAAAAAAAGTAGATAGGATTATTTCTATAATACCAAATATCCCTCACTTTAAAGATCTTTATGCAGGGGTTGGAGATTATTTTACGTTTTCGGAGTTGAACGAGCACGAGCAAGGAACCTTGCTGATATTGTCTGAACTCCAGAATAAGCCGGAGAATAGAGATAGGCTTATTTCAACAATTGGTATCGATCGTCCATTATTGGAACGCTGTGTTGATATTGGCTCGACTGGTAATTACTTTAAAGAATTCAGGGCGCGAGGTAGGAGTATCATTGCAAGCCCATTTTATTTCTCTGATAATCTTGACGAGTTAGCTGATGTGACTGCCCGAGTTGGAGCAGATGATATAGCTACCGTGCTTGAGGTGATAAAGAGCAATCAAGGATGGCCACTTTCTCTGATTCAGAAGCGCCTTGAATTGGGTGGGAAAAAATTAACACAAGATCAAATGCAACTTCTAGTGCATTTGTGTGCAGAGGGCATACTCAAACCACCTTCTATAGAGTTCAAAAATTCTAAAGAAACTTTTGTTTTTACTCCCAAGCCTGGTGGAAATCGTCTTGATGCCTCTAATCGTGAAATCTATGAGCGCGCGATGGCTCTCGTCTCATGTGTGCGCAAGGGGCAATTGCTGGCGGATCAGTTTCGAATAAAAATGCCTGTACGTATTTTAGAGGTGTTGAGAGATCAAGGCTATATTGGTTCGAACTCTGAAGCCGTCAATCAGTATAGAAATTTGGTATTTCTAAGGGTCGGTCACCTGAAACATGTGACTGGTGATAGATATCAGTTTCACTTGACTCCTGGCGAAGAAAACAGAGCGGCTCTCGATCTTGCTATAAACCTTCTTCGAACAGGTGAGCTTGCAAACCTCGATGTTAGACAGGAAGCTCGACTTGCTTTATCCAAAGACGAAAAATATATACAGTCGATAATTTCCGCCGCCGAATTGAAAGGTCGAGGTCAGGTTGCTTTGCAAGGTGACTCTGCGGACCAATTCGAACAACTAATATTTGCGTACGAGTAATATGTCTAAATTAGATAAAGACATCCATCAAAAAGAAATGGCAATTCGTTTTTGCCTTGTTAATGATATGGCGCCTTTTCCTGAGGTTGATGTTCAGAATTTTAGGGAGTTATCAACGACTAGTACGATAATAACCGACATAGACGTACTTGGAATAAAAATTGATTCGACAGGGCGACCGCGCAGAGTCGCGTTCGATTGTAAAACATTAGGGAAGACTAGCCCAATAAATCGGGCTTTTTGGGCCGGTGGCTTGATGGGTTTCACCGGGTGTGATGAAGCTTTTATCATACTTAGAAAAAAAGCTTCTGAAGCGCATCGCCTATCTGCCAAACAGATAAAAGTGCATTTGTTTGATGAGGTTCAGTTTCAGAGCTATGCTAATTCCTGTTCTGTTGATTTCAATATTGACTATTGCTATTCAACATCTATTGAAAATTGGATAAGGCTTTTCGAAGTAACCGTACATGATCCTGGTCTTAGTAAGTATTCAGCATTTCTTCATAGCGAAATTCCAATTGAGCGGGATGCAGTTAAAGCATTGCGGAAGTTTCTAGCTGCACTTACGAAAATTAAAGGCGAGCTTGACCCGGCAAAAGAAAAGCATAGATGCCTTTTCCTATATTCAGTATCCATATTTGCGTTTCTGATGGCTCAGGTCGTTCATGATTTGAGAAATATTATAGAGTTTGATGCAGAAGAAAAACAATTCGAAACCATTCTTAAATACTATATTTGGGGGGGGCGTGACAGTTATCTGCTTCGGAGTCGACTAACCGAACTTTTCGCGGCTCAGCGTGACGGTGTACCCCTTCAAGAACCGGAACTTAGGGATTGGTCTGGTTTTATGGAACTCACACGGAAGCTACTAAACTCACCTATGGATATACAAAAGTGTATGTTTCCACTGAGGGAGTTTGCTTTTATGAAGGTTGCAAACAAAAACGAAGCGAAACACGATTACATTTCGGAAAAGATACATTCAAATAAAAGACTAAGGCAATTTTGCGTAAGTCTTACACGATACCTCGTAGATTCTCTGAAACTTCCACGCGAGTTTTTATCTCAGCTTGATGACGATTTTAACAATCTTCGCTTCCCCGACATGAGCTAGATCGCGTTGTTGCGGCCTAATAATTAATTTAGGCCGCAGCGATATATCTCAGAAATAGCCGAGGCATACGAATCCAAAATGTATCTTGCAAGCAATTTATAGCAGTTATGCTACTAACGGAAAACATGCTTCAATCCGATTGGGAAAAGAAACAGTCGGTCATTAGCTAGTGAGAATTAGAATGAATAAAGCCGAGTATGCGCAAAAATATGAAATTGAAGCGCTCTCTGCAATCGGGCAGCTTGCAACTATAGTCGCGCCATTACTTTATCTATTGGGTCGAAAGTATGCCTCTGCATATTTTGACAGTCTTGGCTGCGGATGGGTCATTTCGCATTTGACGATTCAGGAGTCTATTTTTTATTCTCTACCTGTCACAGTTCCTATACTCGCCGCTATTTTTTTGTCTTTAGAAATTTTGCTAAATGGCACATCGTATCAAACATTAAGGAGAGCGCTAATATATGTGTTTGTTGCATTGCTCTTGATTGTAACGATCAGCAGTTTTTTTTGGGGCTTCAGCTACCTTGAGGCTACGTCAAGACTTTTTGCTTACGGTTTTTTTACATCATTCGGAATTTATATTTCGGAAATTTTTCTCGCGGTAAAGCGTAATGATGCACCAAACTTAAAGTCAGCTATTGCTTGGATTGTAGGCTCTACGGTAGTGGTCTATGGGGCTGCAGCTACGTTAGGGAGTGTTGACGCGAGTAGAGTTTTGGAATCTCCCGAAAATTTTTTTCCATTGATTACAAAGGGTCCTGCTTATGGGAGACCCCAAGCATTGAGGCTGGTATCAAAGGTTGGAGATAAATACCTTCTAATAGATCAAGTGAGTGGGAAAAATTTATTTCGAATTGAATCAAATGTTGATGGCTATATTATTCAATCTTTAGATGGGGTTCGTTAGTCTTGATTAAGTACTAATTCGAGTCGCAATAAGGTTTTCGCTTAGTTTTGAAGGTTTGCTGATAGACGTTGGATCTGATGTCCGCTTCTCGCCGGAAGCTGCGTTCCGAATTTGAACCCAACGGAAGTTCTCGCGAGCTTCCGCTTAACTTCATCACTGTTTGTTCAGCTTATGCTCGATTAGCCCCATTTCTGCCTTGATCGCAGTGATGGTGAGCTTTTGCATCGCTGTGCTTTTTCCGATTTTGGTATCCACGATCTTGAGTAGGGCGGTCAGGTGGGCTTTTCTCGCTTTAAGCGTTTCGGATAGGGATGAACTGTTTTGCGGTGCTGTATTCATGGCTTTGATCCTTGGAGTGATTTAAACAGCCCGCGAAAGCAGGCTGTTTCAGGGTAAATCGGCGGTTACATCGCGAGCAGATCCTGCAGGCGATGCCGGCTGCTACGGTCTGCTAGCTCACCCCATTTCCAACTACCATAACTCTCACCAAGCTGAGGAATATCGAGCTTGAAGAGAGATACAGGATCCCGGTTGATCATGCGGGAAGCAGCATAAAGCTTGCCCCCCACGTCGAGCAGCGCCTTGGCCGCTTCATTCCACTGTTCCTCCAAAACGTCATGTGCGAGGTGTAAGGCCTTTTTCTCGATCTTTTGGTGCTCTTCCTGAGCTTCGGTGATGTGTCGGTCAACAATGACCAATTCCTGCTCCAGGGCGGCGATGATCAGGTGCTGGCGACGATGTTGTTCGGTCGCGGCAGTAAGGTTTTTTGCCGCTTTCTGTGCGTCACTGCTGGCAGATTTCTCACCCTCTCCATCGCCCCATGCCACTGCCTGCGCGTAGGCGGTAGCCGCGAGGGTCTCCGCTTGGCGCGCACTGGCTATCTCCTCCTGTGCTTGCTGACGCACTTCCTCCAGGCGAGTGCTAAGGCTTTGTCGTTTTGCATTGAGTTCAATCTCATCCGCAGCCCAGTTCGCCATGTCGGCGGTGTAGTCCGTCATGAGCGTGGCGCAGTTGGCAAGGTTCTCACGGCGACGGATCTTCGGGTTCAGCCGGTAGAGTTCCATATCCAACGAGTCAATCTTTCTTTTTCGCTCGTTGTACTGGTCGCGCACTTCACGTTCCCGGCCCTGCTCAATCGTTTCGGGGTTCTCCAGCGCAGTTTCATAGGGAATCAGGGCGGCTTGAAGACTCTCCATCTCACTGGTCAGTTGGTCGCGACGGTCTTTCATTTCTTGAATTTCGTTCATTTGATTGGTCTCTGTGTGAATCGATGGTGGAATGGTTGAGCGGCTGGCGAGGCCGGAATGAGCCGGCGTTACCTCAGTCAGTAGGCTTGCCGTCAGGCGGCCTGAGCCTCGCTTTCATCCAAACCCGGCACGGTCTTCACCACATAACAACGCTGTGTGCCCATCCCGGGTAAGCGGACGGAGCAGGAGGCTTTGCCGTTGGGACCTTGCTCAAGGACACCACGGCGAATTAGCTCTTTGTTCACCGCATTGATGTTCATGCCCCGGAAAATCTCCGAGCGCCATGCCTCGGGCAGTACGTAGTAGGTGTTGGTGGTGTGCAGGGAGTCGCCCAGACCGTGCTCCAACGTCTTGCGAAAGCCGAGGCGGTCGATGGTGCGTGGACCGTGTTCGTCGATCTTTGCCGCTGCCGATTCCCAGCGGGTGAAACGACTTTCGCCAAAGCGCTCGATGACCTGGCGCAGCCGCGCCAAGATCGCATCCCCCTCGAAGTTTCCGGCACCGCCACGCTCGTTCATCCATGCGTTGAGGCACACGCGGGCAGCAGTGGTGGCGGTTCCGTCGGGCCAGCCGGTGATCCCCATCGCGGTGGCCAGCTCACCAGCTGCGGCGGCAAGGCCGAAGCGAGCGGCGGCACGGTGCGCTTGGCCGCTGGCCGACGCCGGTAATGACTGGGCGATAAAGCCTTCCAATGTGCGGCGCAGGATGGCGGACCAACCGTGACGCTTACCAGGTTCGCATAGCGCCGTGAGGAAGGCCGTGAGCGGTGTGCCGTAATACTTCGCCACGCGTGCCTTGAGCGCGTCGGACAGTGCCGCCGCATCTTCAAAACCGTTGAGCGCATCGAACATGCCGAGGCCTTTGCTGGCATCAGCTGGAACGGCAAGCATGCGCACTTCCATACCCGCTTTCAGTTCCTTGTTCGCCTCGGCCATGTGCTGGGCCAACGTCTTCTCCCCGGTGGAGAGGAACAGCAAACGCCACTCCTGTACCTGTCGGCCTGCTTGACCTCGATCATTGGCGCGTGCCTTGCCGGTGCCGTTGCCGAGCATGTACACCGTTTCGCCGATGATGCGCGGATCGCACATGCCGATTTCATCGAGCACCAGAAGGCCATCGGAGTGCGCGGCGGCGATGGATTCCAACGCGTTGTCGGTGGAGCGCCACGAACGCACCAGGCGCGGCCCGCCGTAGATTGAGGCGGCGACTTGAAGGTGCGTGGTCTTACCGCCTGAGCTGTCGCCGTACAGGTGAAAGCCGCCCGATTCGTGTCCAAGCATGTGCAGCAGTGGACCCGCAAAAGCCACGCCGACGACGAACGCCAAGCGATGGTTACCGACACACAGTGCGCCGATCTGCTCCTGCCACTGCTCAAGCGAGCCTGCTTCGCTAATCGGCGGAAGCTGATAGCCGGCCTCGTAGAAGTGCAGGTGTTCGCTGTGCGCGCCGACCTGCTGCTCGGGCAGCAGAAAAGCGTTGTCGTGCCAACCCAAGCGGGTAACCAGTCTTGCCCTCTGCGCGCTGTCGAAGCCGCCGAGGTAACTCTGCAGGTCGTTGCGTGCATTGCGTCCGGAGCGACTACCGGCGAGGCGCAAGCCCATGTCTACGAGTGGACCAAGCACGTCCTTGCCGAAATCGCCGGTCATTGTGCGCGCCGGAATGTTCCAGCGTTTCTTGGCGCCGTCGGGATCGTCGAACTCGACCAGCAAACCCCAGTTCTGGCCTTTGTCGTCGCGAGTGCGGGCAAGGATTTCCAGTGACGAACACACGGGCCGCGCCTCACCGTCGTCGCCCGAATAAAACACACCTTCGGACGTGAGGCGAAAGCCGCCGGGCATCAGATCATTTTTCGGCTTAGAGGGACGCTTGGCCGCTGCTTTTGTCTTCGGTTCCGGCTTGGTCTCGGCCTGCTCCGGCTCCGGCTTTTCGACAACCACACCAAACAGTTCACCGCTGCTTTCCAGCTCGGCGAAGTGGGCAGCTGTCCAGCCTTTGGCGAGTGCATCAGCGGCATCGTCGCCGTCGTCCCATTGACCACCTTTGGCGAAGGCGGCGCGGTCGTTCTTCAGCGTGGGCTTGCGTTTGAACACGTCTAACGCAATGACTCGAACCGAGGCGGCGCCGATTTCACGCAGCTTATCGGCGACGGCTTCCATGCAGGCTTTGCCGCTGACATCGTTGTCCGGCCACAACAGCACGTCGCGCCCTTTGAGCGGTGTCAGGTCGGCTTTGTGCCAGGAGTTGGAGCCGTTCGGCCAGCAGGTGGCCACGTAACCTGACAGCAGTTCGGCGGCTGCATCAGCGGCTTTTTCGCCTTCGCACAGCGCAACAGGCACGTCAGTGCGCTGGGCCAGTTCATCAAGGCGCAGCAATGGGCGCGGATCCGACAGCCCCTGCCAACGCCAATGCGTGGTCTGGCCATCGGCGCGCTGGCACCACGTCAGAGGCGCGAAGACTTTCTTCGGTTTGCCGTCTTCATCCGGCGCGAGGTCGAAGCGGTATAGCGCCATAAGCGGCTGGCCCTGCGCGTCGCGGTAGATCCACACCTTGGACGGCGCGCCGTGTTGCCGATGCTTGGCCGGGCACTTATTCATGGCCTCGGCCGGGATCGGCTGAATGGCAATCCACTCAGCTGCTTTTGTCTTGGCAGACGCTGGCTTGGTCTGGGCGGCGCCGGGCGATACGTTGAACAGGTCTGCCAGCTTTTTGCAGGCCTCGACGTCGGTGCCGCCGTCCAGATAGCGCACCAGATCGATCAGGTCGCCGCCCTTGTCACCGGTGGCGAAGTCGGCCCATGTGCCCTTGCTCAGATTGATCTTGAGCGAACCGGCGCGTTTGTCGCTGCGGGTCGGATTCGGAGCGGTGTATTCCTTGCCGCCGTCCACGCGCTTACCGTTGGGGAGCCAGTGCGACAGGACACGATCAATGTCTTTCAGTGCGGCGGTTTTCACGTCGGCGAAACTCGGCCGTTTCGCAGAGTTGCTCGGGCGTTGGCTCATGTGTTGGCCCTCGACAAAAACAGCGCGTTATTGATGTCATCGATCAAGGCCTTGGCCATCTCCCCCAGGTACAGCGCAGGCCAACTGAAACGTTCGCCCTTTTCGCTCATGGCGGCGTCGAGGGTGAGTTCATTAGCGTAGTGCTGCAGCAACGAAGCCATCTCAAGCGCTTCCTCGATTGGCACACCGGCATTTACTCGAAACAGTTCTAAGTCGTTGATGCGGGAAAAAGTGGCACGGCCCGGCGTAGTGGCGTTGCTCATAGCGCACCGCCTTTCTGCACAGCAGGGGTCGAAGTGGCGTCGCCGTGCAAGGCCAGAGTTTTGATCAGGCCGAGGGTACCGCGCACGTCCCAGAGGACGGCGGCTATGACGTGGTTAGCGAGGCGCGAGGATTCGTTTTCGAAGTGATCCTCAAGCAGCGTCAGTACCGAATCAGCACGTTCAATGGCGCAGGTGATGGCGTCGATGGGCACACCGGCTACGACGGTTTTGCTGACGCTCAGCAGGTCTTCGGGTAGGGCACAACTCAGGAGGCTGTTCATTGGGCACCGCCTGCGGCTTCGAGAGCGCGGGCTTTGGCCATGTGGTCGTTGTAGCGGGTGAGGCGTGTAGCGAGGCTGGAATTGGCGTGTAAAGCTGCGAGAGCCATTGCACGGTGTGCAGCGGCGCGAATTTTGAACGGGTTGAGGGCGTACATTGGTCGAGCTCCTGTATGTGAGGAGCTGCCACTGATCGTCGCCAAACGATATAAGGGTGGCAGCTGTGCGCGGGTTGGCGAACCGGGCATACAGGACCCCGGCAGACCCGAAGGTCTCCCACGCACAGCCACCATAAAGCAAGAATGCGGGCGCAAAAAAAGCGCCTGCAATCGGTATGGAGACGCCTGTGCGCCTGTATGGACTCGGGTCGCCAAACCCGTTCGCTGATTTTGCAGCGATGGTCAGAGAGTAACGTCCGTTTTTTGAAAGTGCAACTGCGTTGATGGCTTGCGGTTTTTTCAGATGCGGCATAAATTGTTCGGGCATGTAGATTTACCTCAACGCCTCCGGATCGCTCCCGGAGGCGTTTTCGTTTCAGGCATGGGCTTCCCAGCGCAGGGAGAGCAGGGGTAGGAATCCGCCGCTCAGCATGGAGTGGGCGTCTTCGTAGGCTTGCGTTTGCTGGCCTTCGTCGACGATCACGGCTCCGGTCTTTTCGCAATGGAGGGAGAGGGCGCACCAAGTGCCATCAGCCCAACTGAGTACGCTGACGACACGCCCTTGTTTGTCCTGCTGGCTTCGGTAGTGCTCTAACCGTTGCATGAGGCGTGGTGAAAAGCCGATTCTTCGCAAAATGGAGAAGGGGTGCATCAGAGCTTTGCTGACGACCTCGCGGCTCATGCGGCCACCTGATCGCGGGCGTCGATGCGGCCGCGTGCCCATGCTTGGATTTCGGAAAGAACCCACGCTACTGGTGCTCCGCGTGCGGTGCTTGTGCTCAGCTTTACAGGGCGCGGAAAGCCGCTTTTTGGGCACTGCATTAGCTTGTAAATAGTGGGGCGTGCCAGGCCAACGATAGCCATGACTTCGGAGATTCTGATCAAGGTTGTCGCCGGGTCGCGATGAGGAATGTGGTTGATTGTTGACGCGCGGGAGTTAGACATAGTCGTGCCTGTAAGGTGAGAGACAGGCGCAGACTAAAAGACGAAAAAAAAGCAAACATGGTTTGCTTTTCGTCGGTACAAAGAAAATTTATCTAGGGAGAAATTTACCTTTTCTCAGGTATTTTCTAACGGTCGGGGCAGATGCCTTGCCCTGGTCGACTAGCGCTTTGACTAATTCGGTTTCCGTTATGTTGGGCTCGGCAGATATTTGGCTTTTTGCCGCTTTGCTTATGTCCTCAAAAAGCATCTTGGTGTTCTCTTGCTTGATTGTGCCTGGCTTGGCGTTAGCCTTCCCGGCCGCTTTGCCTCTTTCCGACGCTTTTGCGGCAAAAGCCTTTTCCAGCGCTCCCCGCAAAAAACTTGATGCGCTAAAGTCGTGGCGCGAAACGTCCGCGCAGTCCGCTTGTTGATAAAGTGAAGCAAGCATCAAAATCTTGGAGGCCTCGCCATTGAAATCAGCAAACCCCTCTCGGGCATCGATTTCGAAGTCGCTCTTTCGCTTTCGTTCTCTCTGAATGAGGAGGAGGTATTGTTTGGGGTCAGTCTGTTTGAGCTGCTCCACCAGATCTAGATCCAGATCGTAGAGGGCGAGTTCTAGGTCGAATAGCCAGTTTGCAAGGACTTCAACCGCCTGCACAGCTTGAATAAGCGCATAAGTCGCTACGAGTTGTGTGTCGCTTGCGGGATGGTCAATGCCAAGGAAGCGGCGAACGACTCTGGGCAGTGAGGTCGGTTCGGAAAAGTAGAAATGCTCTTCAATGGGGTCGCGAAGACGAAACATTGTCTTTGTCGCTGATTCAGCACAGTCAGCGTATCGGCCTTCCTCGAGCCAGAACGATGTTGCATTGTGGATGCAGGTAAACGCATCACGGAAGTGCTCGGAGAATTGGCTGTATAGCGCCAACTCACGGACAGCCAGTTCGACCTCATCAAGATCCCAAAGCAGGCAGCCAACGTCTACTCCGGCAATCTCAAGCTCTAGAGCGTCGGTGCCAAGATTGCTGCTCATTATGACACCCCTCGCCCCGTACCGAGCGTACAGCCCCAGCGAGGTGTATCTGGCAAAACTGCTGCCAGCAGGGGGCTTGTGGTTCGATAACTGTTACACGCTTCAGCAGCGTTACACGCGGATTTCGTTGAGCGCGGATACGGTGTAGCCTTAAGAAAATATAATATTATCAATAGGTTGGACTGACTCGTTACACGAGTAACACCCGTTACACCGGTTTTAGAGGTAGCCTGGGTAAGTGATCTCATATCGCTTTTCCAAACTGGGCTTGCACTACATTGTCAGCTGCAAGTCCATCAAGATGATCGGCATACCACTGCATCATCGTTACGCGTTGCTCGAGGTATTGGGCCTTGTTGTATACCCCTGAGATGCCTTCCTCTTTGTGGGCAAGCTGCGCTTCAACATGTTCCTTCGGCCAGCCATGTTCTCGAAGCAACGTGCTTGCGGTGTGTCGAGTACCGTGTCCAACGAGGCGACCTTTGTAGCCGATGGTGGCAAAGACTTTGTTGATTGTGTTTTCACTGATAGTTGGGTTCTTGGCTCCTACACCGGGGAAAAGCCAGCGACTCCGTCCTGTTAAGTAGTGCAGATCCTTCAGAGCGGTAACAGCTTGATGGGGGAGGGGGCATACAAAATCCCGACGCATCTTCATTTTGGCTGCAGGCGTAGTCCAAATGGCTTTCTCAAGGTCGAACTCTTTCCACTCAGCCAAGCGGACCATCCCAGGGCGCGATGCTGTCCAGACACAAAGCCAAGCGGCGGTGCGGGCTGTCAGTCTGCTCGGTGTGTTTTTGAGTGCGTGGAGGAATTCAGCCAGCTCAGGTTCTAGCAGGTGTGGATGCTGCTGAGTCTTGGGGGCTTGGGCTGCAATGTCCCGGAGGCGACTACCCGGATCGTTTTCGGTGAGCCCTAAGCCGATGGCTCGGCCGAAGATTTGATTGATCCAGGTGCGACACTTTTCCGCCACGTTGTGTGCGTTTCGGGCTTCGAGGGTTGCTTGGAGTTCTGCACAGTCGGTACGGGTGATTTCGTCGAGGGGCTTCTCTCCCAGCGCCGGGAGTATGTCTTTGTCGAGGTAAGTGCGGATTTTGTTAAGAGTGGAGGAGGCAAGACCCTTTTCTTCTTTGGCCTTAAGCCAAGCTTCAGCAGCAGCTCGGAAGGTCCGAGTCCTGGCAGCATCAATGGCAGCTTTGGCTGAGCGTTTCTGTTCGAGAGGATCGGCCCCGCTGCTAACTACCTTGCGCAGTTCACCAGCTTTGTCCCGAGCCAGCGCGCCACTTACTTCCGGGTAACCCCCGAGCCCCATCCAAGCCCAATTGCCCGCCGGACGTTTGTAGCGGAGCTGCCAGGATTTACCACCATCAGGTTTAACCCTGAAGTAGAGGCCGTTTCCATCCAGCTCTCGGTATTCCTTTGATTCCGGCTCCAATCCCGCAAGTGTTGTGTCAGCGAGAGGGCGGCGCTTGATGTCTGCGCGCTTCATCCTTGTATCCCAAAGTTCGATATTTTTCTCAGGATACAAGCAGGGATACAGGGATACAACGGATAAGGGGAGACAGGGGTAGACCGGCAGGCACAAAAAAACCGGCCAAGTGGCCGGTTTCTCTGGGTCTGAGAGGCTGGTAGAGACTCTCAGATACTGCTATGTGGTGCCCCGAGGGAGACTCGAACTCCCACTCCTTTCGAAAACGGATTTTGAATCCGCCGCGTCTACCAATTCCGCCATCAGGGCAATGGCCGCGGAGTATAGAGATGAGATAACCGCTGGTCAATCAGGTACATGGAGAATTTTTGATATTTCCGCTAGACTTCCCGGCCCTGCTAGACGAACCCCATCATGCGCGTTGCTGACTTTACTTTCGAGCTCCCTGATTCGCTGATCGCTCGCCACCCTTTGGCTGAGCGTCGCAATAGTCGCCTGTTGACCCTTGATGGGGTCAGCGGCGCCCTGGCACACCGTCAATTCACTGATTTGCTGGAGCATTTGCGCCCCGGCGACTTGATGGTGTTCAACAATACCCGGGTGATTCCGGCGCGGCTGTTTGGCCAGAAGGCTTCCGGCGGCAAGCTGGAAATCCTGGTGGAGCGGGTGCTCGACAGTCATCGCGTGCTGGCCCATGTGCGTTCCAGCAAGTCGCCCAAGCCTGGGTCGAAGATCTTGATCGACGGCGGTGGCGAGGCGGAGATGTTGGCGCGGCACGATGCGTTGTTCGAGCTGGGGTTCGCCGAAGAAGTGTTGCCGCTGCTCGACCGCGTCGGGCACATGCCGCTGCCTCCTTATATAGACCGCCCGGATGAAGGCGCCGACCGCGAGCGTTACCAGACCGTCTACGCCCAGCGTCTGGGCGCGGTGGCGGCGCCGACGGCGGGGCTGCATTTCGATCAGGTGCTGATGGAGGCGATTGCCGCCAAGGGCGTCGAGACTGCGTTCGTGACCCTGCACGTTGGCGCCGGCACTTTCCAGCCGGTGCGCGTGGAGAAGCTTGAAGATCACCACATGCACAGCGAATGGCTGGAAGTCGGCCAGGACGTGGTGGATGCCGTTGCCGCCTGCCGTGCTCGCGGTGGTCGCGTGGTAGCCGTGGGCACCACGAGTGTGCGGTCCCTGGAAAGTGCTGCGCGCGATGGCGTGCTCAAGCCGTTCAGTGGCGACACCGACATTTTCATTTTCCCGGGCCGGCCGTTTCATGTGGTCGATGCCCTGGTTACCAACTTTCATTTGCCTGAATCCACGCTGTTGATGCTGGTTTCGGCGTTCGCCGGTTATCCCGAGACCATGGCTGCCTACAAGGCCGCGGTCGACAACGGTTACCGCTTTTTCAGTTACGGTGATGCGATGTTCATCACACGTAATCCTGCGCCGACTGCCCCTAAAGAATCGGGCCCAGAGGAAACTGTATGAGTCGCACCTGTCGTATGTCTTTCGAGCTGCTGGCCACTGATGGCAAGGCTCGTCGCGGTCGTTTGACCTTCCCGCGCGGTACCGTCGAGACCCCGGCTTTCATGCCAGTGGGCACGTACGGCACGGTCAAGGGCATGCTGCCACGGGATATCGAGGCGACCGGCGCTGAAATCATTCTGGGCAACACCTTCCACCTGTGGCTGCGTCCGGGTACGGAAGTGATCAAGAAGCACGGCGACCTGCACGATTTCATGCAGTGGAAAGGCCCGATCCTGACCGACTCCGGCGGTTTCCAGGTGTTCAGCCTGGGCGCCATGCGCAAGATCAAGGAGGAGGGCGTGACCTTCGCTTCTCCGGTCGACGGCGCCAAGGTGTTCATGGGCCCGGAAGAGTCGATGCAGGTTCAGCGTGACCTGGGCTCCGACATCGTGATGATTTTCGACGAATGCACGCCGTACCCGGCTGATGAAGACGTCGCTCGTATTTCCATGGAGTTGTCGCTGCGTTGGGCCAAGCGTTCGAAAGAAGCCCATGGCGAGAACACGGCGGCGCTGTTCGGCATCGTGCAGGGCGGCATGCACCAGGACCTGCGCATGCGCTCCCTGGAAGGTCTCGACAAGATCGGCTTCGACGGCCTGGCCATCGGTGGTCTGTCGGTAGGCGAGCCCAAGCACGAGATGATCAAGGTGCTGGATTATCTGCCGGGCATGATGCCGGCTGACAAACCTCGTTACCTTATGGGCGTTGGCAAACCGGAAGACTTGGTTGAGGGTGTGCGCCGCGGTGTGGACATGTTCGATTGCGTGATGCCAACCCGTAATGCCCGCAATGGGCATCTGTTCATCGATACCGGCGTGCTGAAGATCCGAAACGCGTTCCATCGCCATGATGATTCGCCGCTCGATCCGACCTGCGATTGCTATACCTGCCAGAACTTCTCCCGCGCTTATCTGCATCACCTGGACAAGTGCGGCGAAATGCTGGGGAGCATGCTCAATACCATCCATAACTTGCGTCATTATCAAGTGCTTATGGCTGGTTTGCGCGAGGCTATTCAACAGGGTACATTGGCCGCCTTTGTCGATGCCTTCTACGCCAAACGCGGGCTTCCCGTGCCGCCTTTGGACTGAGTTTCCTGACCCCAAGATTCAACATTTGCAACTGGAGTGCTAAATGAGCTTTTTTATCTCTAATGCCATGGCTGACGCTGCTGCACCTGCTGCTGCCGGCCCAATGGGTGGCGGTTTCGAGTGGATTTTCCTGGTCGGCTTCCTGGTCATCTTCTACCTGATGATCTGGCGTCCACAGGCCAAGCGCGCCAAAGAGCAGAAGAACCTGCTGAGCAGCCTGCAGAAAGGCGACGAAGTTGTGACCACCGGCGGCATCGCCGGCAAGATCACTAAAGTGGCCGACGATTTCGTCGTTCTGGAAGTTTCCGACACCGTCGAAATGAAATTCCAGAAAGGCGCCATCGCCGCCACGCTGCCAAAAGGCACGCTCAAAGCGATCTAAGTTTCAACTTCATATTCAATCGACGGGGCGCGCAAGGCGCCCCGCGTCATAAACGGGCGGCGTGATGCTGAACAAATATCCTCTGTGGAAATACATTCTGATCCTGGCGGTGCTGGCGGTCGGTCTGATTTATTCCGCTCCCAATCTTTATCCTGATGACCCGGCCATTCAGGTCAGCGGTGCAAGCACTGCGCTGCAGGTCAATCAGGCTGATCTGGACCGTGTGAGCGCTGCGCTCAAGGAATCCGGGATCAACGTCAAGGCTGCCACGCTGACTGCCGGCGGCAAGGGCGGGCTGATTCGCCTGACCAAGGCTGAAGACCAGCTGCCGGCCAAGGACGTCGTGCGCAAGGCGTTGGGTGATGACTACGTCGTTGCACTGAACCTGGCACAAACCACCCCGCAATGGCTGCGCAACCTCGGGGCTCACCCGATGAAGCTCGGTCTGGACTTGTCCGGTGGTGTGCACTTCCTGCTGGAAGTGGACATGGACAAAGCCCTCGACGCACGCCTGAAAGTCTACGAAGGCGATGTGAAGAGCCTGTTGCGTAAAGAGAAACTGCGCTATCGCAGCCTGCCGCAACTCGACGGTGCCATTCAGTTGGGCTTCTCTGATGAAGCTACCCGCGAACAGGCCCGTACGATCATCCGCAAGAACTTCAACGATTTCGACATTGTTCCGGCCGACCTCAATGGTCAACCGGTGCTGCGTCTGGCGATGACCCCGGCCAAGCTGGCGGAAATCCGTGAATACTCCATCAAGCAGAACTTGACCACGGTACGTAACCGCGTCAACGAGCTGGGTGTTGCCGAGCCGATCGTTCAGCGTCAGGGCGCCAACCGCATCGTGGTTGAGCTGCCGGGTGTGCAGGACACCGCAGAAGCCAAGCGTATCCTCGGCAAGACGGCCAACCTGGAGTTCCGTCTGGCTGCTGAGCCGGGTGCTTCCAAGGCCACTTCCGAATCCTTCGAGTTCCGTGAGGGCAAGCGTCCTCCTGCATTGATCGAGCGCGGCCTGATCATCACCGGTGACCAGGTGACTGACGCCAAGGCTGGCTTCGGCGAGCACGGCACGCCGGAAGTGAACATCCGTCTGGATGGTCACGGCGGCGAGCTGATGAACCGTGCGACCCGTTCCAACGTCGGTCGCAGCATGGCGGTGATCTTCATCGAGCAGCGTCCGGTCACCACTTACACCAAGCAAGTGGTCAACGGCGTCGAGAAAGACGTGCCGGTGCAGACGTTCAAGGAAGAGAAGCGCATCATCAGCCTGGCGACCATCCAGTCGCCGCTGGGCGCGCAGTTCCGTATCACTGGCCTGAACGGTCAGGGCGAATCGTCCGAACTGGCGCTGCTGTTGCGTGCCGGTGGTCTGGCTGCACCGATGTACTTCGCTGAAGAGCGCACCATTGGTCCAAGCCTGGGTGCCGACAACATCACCAAGGGTATCGATGCATCGCTGTGGGGCATGCTGTTCGTCTCGCTGTTCATCATCGCCATCTACCGCTTCTTCGGCATCATCGCCACTGTCGCACTGGCAGTGAACATGGTGCTGCTGCTGGCCTTGATGTCGCTGCTGGGTGCAACGCTGACCCTGCCGGGTATCGCCGGTATCGTATTGACCATGGGTATGGCGGTCGACGCCAACGTACTGATCTTCTCGCGGATACGTGAAGAGATCGCTGCGGGCATGACCGTGCAACGGGCAATCAACGAAGGCTTCGGCCGGGCATTCACCGCGATTCTCGACGCCAACCTGACAACCTTGTTGGTCGGCGGGATTCTCTTTGCCATGGGCACCGGCCCCGTCAAAGGCTTCGCAGTGACCATGTCCCTCGGGATCTTTACCTCGATGTTCACGGCAATCATGGTGACCCGCGCGATGGTCAACCTGATCTTCGGCGGTCGTGACTTCAAGAAGTTGTGGATTTAAGGGGCTGCCATGTTACGTACAATCAACTTCATGGGCGTTCGCAACTTTGCGTTCGGCGTCACATTGTTCCTTACCGTGCTGGCCTTGTTCAGCGTCGCCACCAAGGGCATGAACTGGGGCCTGGACTTCACCGGCGGTACGCTCATCGAGCTGACCTACGAGCGTCCGGCTGATGTCACCAAGGTGCGTGAACAACTGGTTACCTCCGGTTATCACGAAGCCATCGTGCAGAACTTCGGTGCCACCACCGATCTTCTGGTGCGTATGCCGGGCGAAGACCCGCAACTGGGTCACCAGGTAGCCGAGGCCTTGCAGAAGGTCGGCGGCGACAACCCGGCCACGGTCAAGCGTGTCGAGTTCGTCGGCCCGCAGGTCGGTGAAGAGCTGCGCGACCAGGGCGGCCTCGGCATGCTAATGGCGCTGGGCGGCATCCTGATCTACCTGGCTTTCCGCTTTCAGTGGAAGTTTGCGGTTGGCGCGATCGTGTCCCTGATTCACGACGTGATCGTGACCATCGGTATCCTCTCGTTCTTCCAGATCACCTTCGACCTGACGGTGCTGGCGGCGGTACTGGCGATCATCGGTTACTCGCTCAACGACACCATCGTGGTATTCGACCGGGTTCGTGAGAACTTCCGGGTACTGCGCAAGGCCAGCCTGATCGAGAACATCAACATCTCGACCACGCAAACCCTGCTGCGCACCATGGCGACTTCGATCTCCACCTTGCTGGCGATCGCGGCACTGTTGTTCTTCGGCGGCGACAACCTGTTCGGCTTCTCCATCGCCCTGTTCATCGGTGTGTTGGCGGGTACCTACTCGTCGATCTACATCGCCAACGTGGTGCTGATCTGGCTGAACCTGAGCACTGAAGATCTGATTCCTCCGGTGAATACCGATAAGGAAGTTGACGACCGTCCTTGAAGGAAATTTCTCTTGGCGGTGTAGTCCAAAAAGGCGCGAGTTGAACTCGCGCCTTTTTTTGTGCTCCAAGGCTGGGAGAAGCGCGGACATGTTCCGCATGTGATGGTCAGGAGGTTCATGTGAACAAATCGATGCTGGTTGGTGCGGTTCTGGGTGCTGTCGGTGTGACTGCCGGGGGTGCTGTGGCCACCTACAGCTTGGTTAAAAGTGGCCCTGAATACGCGCAAGTACTGGCTGTAGAGCCGGTCAAGACGCAAATCAAGACTCCACGTGAGGTGTGCAAGGACGTAGCGGTCACCCGGCAGGCGCCGGTCAAAGATCAACATCAGATTGCCGGTACGGTGGTAGGTGCCCTGGCCGGTGGTCTGCTGGGTAACCAGATCGGTGGCGGTAACGGCAAGAAGATCGCCACGGTCGCCGGTGCTGTCGGCGGTGGTTATGCCGGTAACAAGGTTCAGGAAGGCATGCAGGAGCGTGACACCTACACCACGACCCAGACCCGTTGTAATACGGTGAACGACATCAGTGACAAGGTTGTAGGTTACGACGTGCGTTATTCGCTCGATGGCAAGGAAGGCAAGGTGCGTATGGATCGCGACCCGGGCAACCAGATTCCGGTGGACAAGGAAGGTCAGCTGATTCTGACACAGAACGACCGGGTCACTAATTAACACCGCTTAAAAAGAAGCACCCTGCGGGGTGCTTTTTTGTGCCCGCAATTTATGGCCCCCCCCCCCCAATCCCCTTGTGGGAGCGGGCTTGCTCGCGAATGCGGTCCGTCATTCAAAATCCATGTTGGCTGACCCGCCGCCTTCGCGAGCAAGCCCGCTCCCACATTGGTTTTGTGGTGTGTCAGGGATTGAATCGCAGGCATAAAAAAAGCACCCCGCAGGGTGCTTTTTTCTGTCGCTGGAAGCTTAGCGCTTCAGCGAGGCCGGCAGGTGCGGCTGGATGGCCGTCAGTACTGCCTTGAAGCATTTGGTGTTGCCGGCAACGATGTGGCCTTTCTCAAGGAAATCGTGACCGCCGGTGAAGTCGCTCACCAGGCCGCCTGCTTCCTGGATCAGCAGGGCGCCTGCAGCCATGTCCCACTCGGACAGACCCGACTCCCAGAACGCGTCGAAACGACCGGCAGCCACGTAGGCCAGGTCCAGGCTGGCGGAACCGGCGCGGCGGATGCCGGCAGTCTGGCCAACCAGGGCGCGGAACATGCCCAGGTAGTTGTCGAGGTTATCCATCTGGTCGTCACGGAACGGGAAGCCGGTACCCAGCAGGGCGCCGTCCAGGCTGGTGCGGCCGCTGACGCGCAGGCGACGACCGTTCAGTTGGGCGCCGCGACCACGGCTGGCGGTGAATTCTTCCTGGCGAACCGGGTCCAGAACAACAGCGTGTTCCAGGCGACCGCGGTATTTGCAGGCGATGCTGACGGCAAAGTGAGGAATGCCGCGCAGGAAGTTGGTGGTGCCGTCCAGTGGGTCGATGATCCACAGGTACTCTTCGCCTTCGATGCCGGTGCCAGCGTGCAGGCCGGTCTCTTCACCGCGAATCGAGTGATTCGGGTAGGCCTTGCGCAGGGCGTCGATGATTTTCTGTTCGGCGGCGCGATCCACCTCGGATACGTAATCCTTGGCGTCTTTTTCGTCGACCTTGATGGTATCCAGGCGCTCGATGGAGCGGAAGATCAATTCACTGGCGCTGCGGGCGGCGCGCAGCGCGATATTCAGCATGGGCTGCATGGATGTGTCACCTAAGGTTGTTAAAGAAAGCCGGGCATTCTATCAGAAAGTTTCTACAGGAGAAGGACGACGTTCGCTTTCATGGCTTAACGGTAGCTCTCGCTGTAAGATTCTGCTCCCGATTATTGTGTTCGAGAGCGCCTCCCTTGCTGCAAAACATTCGTGTCGTGCTGGTCAATACCAGCCATCCGGGCAATATCGGCGGGGCTGCGCGTGCCATGAAGAACATGGGCCTGTCGCGGCTGGTGCTGGTCGAGCCCCGGCAATTTCCGCATCACGAGGCCGATGCCCGCGCCTCCGGTGCCGGGGATATCCTTGAAAACGCGCAAGTCGTCGCCACCCTGGAAGATGCCCTGGTGGGCTGCAATCTGGTGCTCGGCACCAGTGCGCGTGATCGTCGCATTCCCTGGCCGCTGCTTGATCCGCGCGAATGCGGGACGAAAGTGGTCGAAGAAGCCGCGGCGGGTGCGCAGATCGCGCTGGTGTTCGGTCGTGAGGATTCCGGCCTGACCAACGAGGAGCTGCAGCGATGTCATTATCACGTGCACATTCCATCAGACCCTGAATTCAGTTCGCTGAATCTCGGGGCAGCGGTGCAGGTGTTGGGTTATGAAGTGCGTATGTCCTGGCTGGCCGCGCAAGGTCAGCCGACCAAGGTCGAGAAGGAAGAAGTGGCCTCCGTGAAAAGCGCCGAGCTGGCGACCATGGACGAGTTGGAGCGATTCTATGAGCACCTGGAGCAGACTCTGGTGGCCATCGAGTTCCTCGATCCGGAAAAACCACGGCACTTGATGGCGCGCCTGCGCCGGTTGTACGGACGCAGCTCGGTCAGTCGGGCGGAAATGAATATATTGCGTGGCATCCTCACGGAAACCCAAAAAGCGGCCCGTGGTGAGCTTCTAAAGCGGAAGGATTAATGATGTTCGAGCGTTTGCGTGAAGATATCCAAAGCGTATTCCACCGAGACCCGGCGGCGCGTAACGCTTTTGAAGTCCTGACTTGCTACCCCGGCATGCATGCCATCTGGATCCACCGTTTGTCGGCAATGCTGTGGCGCGCGGACCTGAAATGGCTGGCGCGGCTGGTGTCGAATTTCGGTCGCTGGTTGACCGGGATCGAGATCCATCCGGGGGCGAAGGTCGGTCGGCGTTTCTTCATTGACCACGGCATGGGTATCGTCATTGGCGAAACGGCCGAGATCGGTGACGACGTGACCATTTATCAGGGCGTGACCCTGGGCGGCACCAGCTGGAACAAGGGCAAGCGTCACCCAACCCTGGGTGATGGGGTGGTGGTCGGTGCTGGCGCCAAGGTGCTTGGCCCGTTCACTGTCGGTGCGGGTGCCAAGGTCGGTTCCAACGCCGTGGTGACCAAGGAAGTGCCGCCGGGCGCCACAGTGGTGGGGATTCCTGGGCGGATCATCGTCAAGCCTGACGAAGAGCTGGACGCCAAGCGCAAGGCCATGGCCGAGAAGATTGGCTTCGATGCCTATGGTGTAACTGAGGACATGCCTGACCCGGTGGCTCGCGCCATTAACCAGCTGCTCGATCATCTGCAGGCGGTTGATGGGCGTCTGGAGGGGATGTGCGGGGCGTTGAAGGATCTGGGCAGTAATTACTGTGCGAAAGATCTGCCTGAGCTGCGCGAAGAAGACTTCGCCTGTGTGAAGGACAAGGATCAGAGTCAGGCCAGCTAGACCGCGTCGACCCCTTCGCGAGCAAGCCCGCTCCCACATTTGAAATGCATTCCAATGTGGGAGCGGGCTTGCTCGCGAAGAACGATAACGCGCAATTGCTGGCTGTAACCGTCCAGCCTTTGCTATGATGCGCGCGCTCTTTTACGGGTAAACCTGACTAAAGTACTAGGTCTTATAGTTGACTTAAATACTCGGGAATTGCATACTCGTTTCATTCTGAACTCCGTGGTAATTGTCCATGCGACTGACTACAAAAGGCCGATACGCCGTGACCGCCATGCTTGATCTGGCGTTGCACGCGCAGCACGGGCCCGTGTCCCTGGCCGATATCTCCGAGCGCCAAGGCATCTCCCTGTCCTACCTCGAACAGCTTTTCGCCAAGTTGCGCCGCAGCAACCTGGTGTCCAGCGTCCGTGGTCCAGGCGGCGGTTACCAGTTGTCCCGCGACATGCAGGGCATCCAGGTCGCCCAGGTGATCGATGCAGTGAACGAATCGGTCGATGCCACCAAATGCCAGGGCCAGGGCGATTGCCATTCCGGCGACACCTGTCTGACCCACCACTTGTGGTGCGATCTGAGCCTGCAGATTCACGAATTTCTCAGCGGTATCAGCTTGGCTGACCTTGTCACTCGCCGTGAGGTACAAGAAGTAGCCCAGCGTCAGGATCAGCGCCGTTGCAACAGCAAGGCGCCACGCCTGGACAAGATTGAAGCGTCCGCCGTCGAATGACAGCCAAAGAGCTAGCGGCACGCCAGCCAGCCTGATTTAGGAGATAGTCCATGAAATTGCCGATTTACCTTGATTACTCTGCGACCACCCCGGTTGATCCGCGTGTAGCGCAAAAAATGAGTGAATGCCTGCTGGTCGACGGAAACTTCGGTAACCCGGCGTCCCGTTCCCACGTGTTCGGCTGGAAAGCCGAAGAGTCCGTTGAAAACGCTCGTCGTCAGGTCGCCGACCTGGTCAACGCCGACCCACGTGAAATCGTCTGGACCTCCGGTGCCACCGAGTCCGACAACCTGGCAATCAAGGGTGCGGCACATTTCTACGCCACCAAAGGCAAGCACCTGATCACCACCAAGATCGAGCACAAGGCTGTCCTGGACACCATGCGCCAACTGGAGCGTGAAGGCTTCGAAGTCACCTACATCGAGCCACGCACCGACGGTCTGGTCACTCCGGAGATGATCGAAGCCGAACTGCGCGACGACACCATCCTGGTTTCGGTCATGCACGTGAACAACGAAATCGGCACCGTCAACGACATCGCTGCGATCGGTGAACTGCTGCGTTCCAAGGGCATCCTGTTCCACGTCGACGCTGCTCAGTCCACCGGCAAGGTCGAAATCGACCTGTCGAAGCTGAAAGTCGACATGATGTCGTTCTCCGCCCACAAGACCTACGGTCCTAAAGGCATCGGCGCCCTGTACGTAAGCCGCAAGCCGCGCGTACGTATCGAAGCGACCATGCACGGCGGCGGTCACGAGCGCGGCATGCGTTCCGGCACCCTGGCGACCCACCAGATCGTCGGCATGGGCGAAGCCTTCCGTGTAGCCAAGGAAGACATGGCTGCCGAGAACGTGCGCATCAAGGCCCTGAGCGACCGTTTCTACAAGCAGGTCGAGCATCTGGAAGAGCTGTACGTCAACGGCAGCCTGACCGCCCGCGTTCCGCACAACCTGAACCTGAGCTTCAACTACGTTGAAGGCGAGTCGCTGATCATGGCCCTCAAGGACCTGGCAGTTTCTTCCGGTTCGGCTTGCACCTCGGCATCGCTCGAGCCTTCGTACGTACTGCGCGCCCTGGGCCGCAACGACGAACTGGCACACAGCTCGATCCGCTTCACCTTCGGCCGTTTCACCACCGAAGAAGAAATCGATTACGCCGCGCAGAAAGTCTGCGAGGCCGTTACCAAGCTGCGCGCTCTGTCGCCGCTGTGGGACATGTACAAAGACGGCGTCGATATCTCGAAGATCGAGTGGGCGGCACACTAAATATAGAAGCCGCCAGATACAGCTCCTGTAGCGACGCGGCGACTGACGCAAGCGTAGTTACAGGGCCTCAAGAGCGGCCCTGATGAGTGAGGATTAGAATCATGGCTTACAGCGAAAAGGTCATCGACCACTACGAAAACCCGCGCAACGTCGGCAAGATGGACGCGGAAGATCCTGATGTCGGCACCGGCATGGTCGGCGCTCCGGCGTGCGGCGATGTGATGCGCCTGCAGATCAAGGTCAACGACGCCGGCATCATCGAAGATGCCAAGTTCAAGACCTACGGCTGCGGTTCGGCTATCGCTTCCAGCTCCCTCGCCACTGAGTGGATGAAGGGCAAGACCCTGGACGAAGCGGAAACCATCAAGAACACCCAGCTGGCTGAAGAACTGGCCCTGCCGCCAGTGAAAATTCACTGCTCGGTACTCGCTGAAGACGCCATCAAGGCGGCGGTTCGCGATTACAAGCAGAAGAAAGGCTTGATCTGATTTTCGAGTTTTGGCGACGAGTAAGGAGTCACCGATGGCTATCAGCATGACAGAAGCGGCTGCCCGGCACGTGCGCCGCTCCCTCGACGGGCGCGGCAAAGGTGAAGGGATTCGTCTGGGTGTTCGCACCACGGGCTGTTCCGGCCTTGCCTATGTGCTGGAGTTTGTCGACGAGGTGGTCGCGGAAGACCAGGTGTTCGAAAGTCACGGCGAGAAAGTGATCATCGACCCGAAAAGCCTGGCCTACCTGGACGGCACCGAGCTCGATTTCGTCAAGGAAGGGTTGAACGAAGGCTTCAAGTTCAACAACCCCAACGTACGCGGTGAATGTGGCTGCGGCGAAAGCTTCAACATCTGAGGCTTGTCGTGGGTACTCCTTGTCATTTCGCTTTATTCGAGCTGCAACCGGGGTTCAATCTGGACCTCGACCAGTTGGCTACGCGCTACCGTGAGTTGGCGCGCAGCGTACATCCAGACCGTTTTGCCGACGCTTCCGAGCGTGAGCAGCGGCTGGCGCTGGAACAATCCGCAAGCCTCAACGAGGCCTACCAGACGCTCAAGAATCCCCCCAAGCGCGCGCGTTACCTGCTCGCCTTGAAAGGTGGTGAGCTGCCGCTGGAGGTCACGGTGCATGATCCGGAGTTTCTGTTGCAGCAGATGCAATGGCGCGAAGAACTCGAAGACCTGCAAGACAGCGCCGATCTGGCGGGTGTTGCGGTATTCAAGCGCCGTCTGAAAGTCGCTCAGGATAAACTGAACGAAAGCTTCGCAGCCTGTTGGGATGATGCAGCGCAACGTGAGCAGGCCGAACGCCTGATGCGGCGCATGCAGTTCCTCGACAAGCTCACCTACGAAGTGCGCCAGCTAGAAGAGCGCCTCGACGATTAACCCAGTGCCGCTCCGGTCGCACGCCTGATATACAGATAAGACCTGATAACGATGGCCCTACTGCAGATCGCCGAACCCGGCCAAAGTCCTCAACCGCACCAGCGTCGTCTGGCTGTGGGGATCGACTTGGGCACTACCAATTCGCTGGTCGCTGCGTTGCGCAGTGGTCTTTCCGAGCCCCTGGCCGACGCAGAAGGGCGGGTCATCCTGCCGTCTGCCGTGCGCTATCACGCCGATCGCGTTGAGGTCGGCGAGTCGGCCAAGCTGGCTGCCGCCACTGATCCCCTGAACACCGTGCTGTCGGTCAAGCGCCTGATGGGCCGGGGTCTGTCCGACGTCAAGCAATTGGGCGAGCAACTGCCGTACCGCTTTGTCGGTGGCGAATCGCACATGCCGTTCATCGACACCATCCAGGGCCCGAAAAGCCCGGTGGAAGTCTCTGCCGATATCCTCAAGGTCCTGCGTCAGCGCGCCGAGGCTACATTGGGTGGCGAGCTGGTGGGTGCGGTCATTACCGTGCCGGCGTATTTCGACGATGCTCAGCGTCAAGCCACCAAGGACGCGGCCAAACTGGCCGGCCTGAACGTGCTGCGCTTGCTCAACGAGCCGACCGCTGCCGCTGTGGCCTACGGTCTGGATCAGCATGCCGAAGGCCTGGTCGCGATTTACGACCTGGGCGGCGGCACCTTCGATATTTCGATTCTGCGCCTGACCGGCGGTGTCTTCGAAGTCCTGGCCACCGGCGGCGACAGCGCCCTGGGCGGCGATGACTTCGACCACGCGATCGCTGGCTGGATCATCGAGAGCGCCGGTCTGTCCGCCGATCTCGACCCGGGTGCGCAGCGTCAACTGCTGCAAACGGCCTGTGCCGCGAAAGAAGCGCTGACCAATGCCTCGTCGGTCGAAGTGGCTCACGGCGACTGGAAAGCCGAGCTGACCCGCGAAGCCTTTGATGCGCTGATCGAGCCGATGGTCGCTCGCAGCCTGAAAGCCTGCCGCCGTGCGGTGCGTGATTCCGGCGTCGAGCTCGAAGACGTGCATGCCGTGGTCATGGTCGGTGGTTCGACTCGTGTGCCGCGTGTTCGCGAAGCTGTCGCTGAAGCCTTTGGTCGTCAACCTCTGACCGAAATCGACCCGGATCAAGTGGTGGCCATTGGTGCCGCGATCCAGGCCGACACCCTGGCCGGCAACAAGCGCGATGGCGATGAACTGCTGCTGCTCGACGTGATTCCGTTGTCCCTGGGGCTGGAAACCATGGGCGGCCTGATGGAGAAGGTGATTCCGCGCAACACCACCATCCCCGTCGCTCGCGCCCAGGACTTCACCACTTACAAAGACGGCCAGTCGGCCATGGCGATCCACGTGTTGCAGGGTGAGCGCGAGCTGATCAGCGACTGCCGCTCCCTGGCACGCTTTGAATTGCGTGGTATCCCGGCGATGGTGGCTGGCGCAGCGAAGATTCGCGTGACCTTCCAGGTCGATGCCGACGGTCTGCTCAGCGTTTCCGCCCGCGAACTGGGTTCGGGCGTTGAGGCCAGCATCCAGGTCAAGCCGTCCTACGGCCTGACCGACGGCGAAATCGCCAAAATGCTCAAGGATTCGTTCCAGCACGCCAATGACGACAAGGTTGCCCGCGTACTGCGCGAGCAGCAGGTCGATGCCCAGCGCCTGATCGAAGCAGTGCAGGGCGCCCTGGAAGCCGACGGTGAGCGTCTGCTCGATGCCGAAGAGCGCATGGTCATTGAATTGCAGATGCAGGAACTGACCGAGCTGATGAAAGGTTCCGATGGTTTTGCCATCGAGCAGCAGACCAAGCGTCTGTCGCAAGTGACCGACGCTTTTGCCGCCCGCCGCATGGACTTGACCGTCAAAGCCGCGCTGTCGGGACGCAACCTGAATGAGATTGAGGAATAACGATGCCGCAGGTCATTTTTCTGCCACACGAGAAGTTTTGCCCCGAAGGCATGGTTGTGGAGGCTGAGACCGGTACGTCCATCCTCGAACTGGCTCACGAACACCATATCGAGATGGAAAGTGCCTGTGGCGGCGTCTGCGCCTGCACCACCTGCCACTGCATCATTCGCGAAGGTTTCGATTCGCTGGAAGAGGCGGATGAGCTGGAGGAAGACTACCTTGATAAGGCTTGGGGTCTTGAGCGTGAGTCCCGTCTGGGCTGTCAGGCCAAGGTCGGTACCGAAGACCTGACTGTCGAAATTCCGAAGTACTCGCTCAACCACGCAGCCGAAGCGCCGCACTGATTCAAGGAATTGTCATGAGTCTGAAGTGGACTGATGTGCTGGAAATCGCGATCCAGCTGGCTGAAACCAAGCCCGATGTTGACCCTATGTCGGTCAACTTCGTCGATCTGCGTAAATGGGTGATGGAATTGCCCGAGTTCGACGACAAGCCTGAGCATTGTGGCGAAAAGATCCTGGAGGCCATTCAGGCCCACTGGATCGAAGAACGCGACTGAGCCACGCCGCAGGTTAGGCAATACCCGAGAACCCGCGTATAATTCGCGGGTTTAATTTTTCGTAAATTACCGTTTCTGGAGTTACACCATGGCTGTTCAACGTACTTTCTCCATCATCAAGCCTGACGCCGTTGCTAAAAACGTGATCGGCAAGATCACCACTCGCTTCGAAGACGCTGGCCTGCGCGTTGTAGCTTCGAAACTGAAGCAACTGTCCAAAGCCGAAGCCGAAGGCTTCTACGCTGAGCACAGCGAGCGCGGTTTCTTCGGTGACCTGGTTGCCTTCATGACTTCCGGTCCGGTTGTTGTTCAGGTTCTGGAAGGCGAAAACGCTATCGCTCGCAACCGTGAGCTGATGGGCGCTACCAACCCTAAAGAAGCTGCTGCCGGCACCATCCGTGCTGACTTCGCTGAATCGATCGACGCCAACGCCGTTCACGGTTCGGACTCCGAAGCCGCTGCCGCTCGCGAAATCGCATACTTCTTCGCAGCTACTGAAGTAACCACTCGCTAAGCATTGGCTTAAGAGTGAAGGTGAATCCATGACTACATCGACTGTAAAAACTAACCTGCTGGGTCTGACCCAGCTGGAAATGGAAAAATTCTTCGACTCAATCGGGGAGAAGCGTTTCCGTGCCGGTCAGGTAATGAAATGGATTCACCACTTTGGCGTCGATGATTTCGACGCCATGACGAACGTCAGCAAGGCCCTGCGCGATAAGCTCAAGGCCATTGCCGAGGTTCGTGGTCCGGAAGTGGTCAGCGAGGACATCTCCAGCGACGGCACCCGCAAGTGGGTGGTGCGCGTGGCGTCCGGCAGCTGCGTCGAGACCGTGTACATTCCCCAGGGCAAGCGCGGCACCTTGTGCGTTTCGTCCCAGGCAGGCTGTGCCCTGGATTGCAGTTTCTGCTCCACCGGCAAGCAAGGCTTCAACAGCAACCTCACCGCCGCCGAAGTCATCGGCCAGGTGTGGATTGCCAACAAATCTTTCGGCAGCGTCCCGGCAACCGTCGACCGTGCCATCACCAACGTGGTGATGATGGGCATGGGTGAGCCGCTGCTGAACTTCGACAACGTCGTCGCGGCCATGCACCTGATGATGGACGACCTGGGTTACGGCATTTCCAAGCGCCGTGTAACCCTGTCGACCTCCGGCGTGGTACCGATGATCGATGAGCTGTCCAAGCACATCGACGTCTCCCTGGCGTTGTCCCTGCACGCACCCAATGACGCATTGCGTAACCAATTGGTGCCGATCAACAAGAAGTATCCGCTTAAGATGCTCCTCGAGTCGTGCCAGCGCTACATGTCCAATCTGGGCGAAAAGCGCGTGCTGACCATCGAGTACACCTTGCTCAAGGACATCAACGACAAGGTCGAGCATGCAGTCGAGATGATCGAACTGCTCAAGAACATCCCGTGCAAGATCAACCTGATCCCGTTCAACCCGTTCCCGCATTCCGGGTACGAGCGACCGAGCAACAACGCCATTCGTCGGTTCCAGGATCAGCTTCATCATGCCGGTTTCAACGTTACCGTCCGCACCACCCGTGGTGAAGACATCGACGCCGCTTGTGGTCAGTTGGTAGGACAGGTGCTGGATCGCACCCGTCGCAGCGAACGTTATATCGCCGTGCGTGAATTGAACGCCGACAACGATATCGCTTCGAACGCTGCGAACAATAACTAAGAGAGGATCTCTATGTCCCTGCGCTTTGCGCTGCTGTTGCTGTTGGCCAGCCTCTGTGCTGGCTGTGTTCTTTCGGGTGATTACAACCCGCTCAAGACCAGCAAGGGCCGTGATGAAGCGCGCGAGGCATACGTGCAGCTCGGCATCGGCTATTTGCAACAGGGTATGACCGAGCGCGCCAAGGTCCCGCTGAAGAAGGCGTTGGAGCTTGATAGCGCCGACCCCGATGCCAACGCGGCACTGGCGCTGGTGTTCCAGGCCGAGATGGAGCCTGAGCTTGCCGACGAGCATTTTCGCAAGGCGCTGTCTTCACGCCCCGCTGATGCGCGTATCCTTAACAACTACGGCAGTTTTCTGTTCCAGCAGCAACGTTACAAGGACGCTTACCAGCGCTTTGAACAAGCGGCTGCCGATACCCTGTATCCTGAGCGTTCGCGGGTGTTCGAGAACCTGGGTATGACCGCGTCGAAGCTTGGGCAGCGTGATCTGGCCCAGTTGCAGCTGGAAAAAGCCTTGCGTTTGAATCGCCAGCAGCCACGTGCATTGCTGGAAATGGCTGAGTTGTCTTACGAAGACAGGCATTATGTGCCCGCGCGCGATTATTACGACCGTTTTAGCCTGCTTGCCGAACAAAATGCACGTAGTCTATTGCTCGGCGTTCGGCTGGCAAAAGTGTTTGAAGATCGCGACAAGGCCGCAAGTGCTGGCCTGCAATTAAAACGACTCTATCCCGGTACGCCGGAATATCAGCAATACCTGTCGGAGCAATGATGAAAGCGGCGCATCCCGAAGTTGTAGCAGCGAATCGCGTTAACCCAGGTGAAATCCTGCGCCAGGCCCGCGAAAGCAATGGCTGGTCGCTGGCCGAAGTGGCCCTCAAGCTCAACCTCACCACCACTTCCCTGAGCAATCTGGAAGCCGGCGCTTTCGACAAGCTGCCTGGGCATACTTTTGCCCGCGGTTATATTCGCGCCTATGCCAAATTGCTCGGCATGGACCAGGCCGTTCTGGTCCAGCAGTTCGACCAGTCCACCGGCACCGATTCCAAGGGCAGCAGTGTCCACAGCCTGGGCCGTATCGAAGAGCCTGTACGGGTTTCCCACACCATTTTGCGCATTGTCAGCCTGTTGCTGCTGATCGCGGTGATCGGTGGCGGGTTTGTCTGGTGGCAGGATCAGGCTTCGTTGCGCACCAAGGACCTGATCGGTCTGGCGCCGGAGCACGTCGAAGTCGAAGGCGCCGACGGCACTACCCAGATTCATCCGCTGGACGAGCCGGAAGACCAGGCCGTCGCGCAAGGCCAGGCAGAAGGCGAAACCACGCTTGCCTTGCAGCAGCCCGAGACTTCCGAACAGGCACCGGCCGACACTCAGGCTGCCGCACCTTCCACCGTGCCGACAGCACCGACCGCACCGGCTGCAGCACCTGTTGCGCCAACTCACAGCACCGCCCCGGTTGTGGCAACTCCGGCAGCCCCCGCTCCGGCGGTGCCTGCGGCTACGGCTCCGGTCGTGACTGCTCCGGTTGCTCCGAGCGCTCCGGCTCCAGCGTCTGCCGCGGCCGCCCCGGTTGCCGGCCAGGGCCAGGTTCAACTGCAATTCACCGCCGATTGCTGGACGCAAGTGACCGATGGCAACGGCAAGGTGCTGTTGAGCGGTCTAAAGCGTAAAGGCGATAGCGCTTCCCTCAGCGGCAAGCCACCGTTTGCCGTGCGCCTGGGCTTCGCCCGGGGTGCGCAAGTCAGCTATAACGGCCAGGCGGTCGATGTCGCTCCGTTCACCAGTGGCGAGACTGCTCGCCTGAAGTTGGGTCAATAAGTCATGCACGGCGAATCTCCAATCAAACGTCGCGAATCACGCAAGATCTGGGTCGGTAACGTACCTGTCGGCGGCGATGCGCCCATCGCTGTGCAGAGCATGACCAACAGCGACACCAATGATGTCGCGGCCACGGTTGCCCAGATCAATCGCCTGGAAGCGGCCGGCGTCGATATCGTGCGCATTTCCGTACCGGACATGGACGCTGCCGAAGCCTTCGGCAAGATCAAGCAACTGGTCAAAGTACCTTTGGTTGCCGACATCCACTTCGACTACCGCATCGCCTTGCGCGTCGCCGAGCTGGGCGTTGACTGCCTGCGTATCAACCCTGGCAACATCGGTCGCGAAGACCGCGTGCGTGCGGTGGTCGATGCGGCCCGTGACCGCGGGATTCCGATCCGTATCGGCGTCAACGCCGGTTCCCTGGAAAAAGACCTGCAAAAGAAATACGGCGAGCCGACCCCGGCCGCGCTGGTCGAATCCGCCTTGCGCCACGTCGAGCACCTCGAGCGCCTGAACTTCCAGGACTTCAAGGTCAGCGTGAAAGCCTCCGACGTGTTCATGGCCGTCGAAGCCTACCGCCTGCTGGCCAAGGAAATCGTCCAGCCGCTGCACCTGGGGATCACCGAAGCCGGTGGTTTGCGTTCAGGCACGGTGAAATCAGCCGTGGGCCTCGGTATGCTGCTTGCCGAAGGGATTGGCGATACTATTCGCATCTCGTTGGCGGCCGACCCGGTCGAGGAAGTGAAAGTCGGTTACGACATTCTCAAGTCCCTGCACCTGCGTTCCCGTGGTATCAACTTCATCGCCTGCCCGAGCTGCTCGCGGCAGAACTTCGATGTGGTCAAGACCATGAACGAGCTGGAAGGGCGTCTCGAAGACCTGTTGGTGCCGCTGGATGTTGCGGTGATCGGTTGCGTGGTAAACGGCCCGGGTGAAGCCAAGGAGGCCCATATCGGCTTGACCGGCGGCACGCCAAACCTGATTTACATCGACGGCAAGCCGTCGCAGAAACTGACGAATGACAATCTGGTGGATGAGCTTGAACGCTTGATCCGCGAGAAAGCGGCCGAAAAGGTCGAAGCTGACGCTGCCGTTATCGCACGTGGCTAAGCCGGGCTGAAAAGAGCCGAACGAATTTAAGGATTTAAAGTGAGCAAGTCTCTGCAAGCCATACGTGGCATGAACGACATCCTGCCCGATCAGACCCCCCTGTGGCGTCATTTCGAAGGCGCCGTTTCGCGCCTGCTGGATAACTACGGTTACAAGCAGATCCGCATGCCGATCGTCGAGTTCACCGAGCTGTTCAAACGCTCCATCGGTGAAGTGACCGACATCGTCGAAAAAGAGATGTACACCTTCGACGACCGTAACGGCGACTCCCTGACCCTGCGCCCTGAAGGCACGGCGGCCTGCGTGCGTGCTGTGCTCGAACACGGCATCACCGGCGGTGGCCAGGTGCAGAAACTCTGGTACATCGGCCCGATGTTCCGCCACGAACGTCCGCAGAAAGGCCGTTATCGCCAGTTCCACCAGATCGGCGTCGAGGTGTTCAACCTTGATGGTCCGGACATCGACGCCGAGCTGATCGTGCTGACCTGGCGCCTGTGGGGCGAGCTGGGAATCCGCGATGCGGTCAAGCTCGAACTCAACAGCCTGGGCACCAGCGAGTCCCGTGGCCGCTATCGTGAAGCGCTGGTCGAGTTCCTGTCCGCACATCTGGACAAGCTGGACGAAGACAGCCAGCGTCGCCTGAAAACCAACCCGTTGCGGGTACTGGACACCAAGAACGCCGACACACAGGCGATCCTGGTCGACGCGCCGAAGATGGCCGACTACCTCGACGAAGAATCGCGCGTGCACTTCGAGGGCCTCAAGGCTCGCCTGGACGCCGCCGGCATTCCTTACGTGATCAACCCGAAGCTGGTGCGCGGGCTGGATTACTACAGCAAGACCGTTTTCGAATGGGTTACCGACAAGCTGGGTGCCCAGGGCACCGTCTGCGCCGGTGGTCGTTACGACGGTCTGGTCGAGCAGATGGGCGGCAAGCCGACTGCAGGCGTTGGTTTCGCCATGGGCATCGAGCGCCTGGTGCTGCTGCTCGAAACCCTGGAGCAGATCCCGCAAGAGATCTCCCGTCAGGTCGACGTCTACCTCTGTGCCTTTGGTGAAGAGGCCGAACTGGCCGGTCTGGCCCTGGCCGAGCGGGTACGTGATCAATTACCCAACCTGCGCCTGCAAGTGAATGCCGGCGCCGGCAGTTTCAAAAGCCAGTTCAAGAAAGCCGACAAGAGCGGCGCGCTGTATGCGCTGATTCTCGGTGACGACGAAATGGCCCAGCAAGTGGTAGGTTTCAAACCCCTGCGTGGCCAGGGCGAACAACAAAGCATTGCCTGGGATGCGCTTGCTGCACACCTGGCCACCTGCGTCGTGCAGGGTTGAAGCTGTCTGAACAGCCGATTTAGCGATTAAGGAGTATTGGGGTGTCGAGTACCGAAGACGAACATCTGGCGGATTTGAAGGATTGGTGGTCACGCAACGGCAAGCCCCTGGTCACTGGCGGCCTGTTGGCGCTGGTCATCGTGTTCGGCTGGCAGGCGTTCCACAAGTATCAGAACAATCAGGCGCAAGGCGCTTCGATTCTCTATCAGCAATTGCTGGAAACCACGCTGACGCCTGACGGCAAGCCTGATGCAGCGCGCGTCGCCGATCTGGCCGGTAAGCTCAACGCCGAATTCGGCGGCAGTGCCTACGCGCAATACGGCAGCCTGTTCGTGGCCAAGGTCGCGGTCGACAGCGGCAAGCTGGACGACGCTGTCAGCCAGCTCAAAGCCATTGCCGACAAACCGGCCAACCCGGCGCTGGGCGAAATTGCCCGTCAGCGTCTGGCCCAGGTGCTGGGTGCCCAGAACAAGGCGGATGAAGCCCTGAAACTGCTCGAAGGCGATGCCGACAAGGCATTCCTGGCCACTCGTGAAGAACTCAAGGGCGACCTGCTGGTGCAGTTGGGTCGTACCGAAGAAGCGAATGCGGCGTATCAAAAAGCCAAGGCGGCACTGTCGGATGAAGCGGCGGTCGGTGGCCTGCAAATCAAGCTGGACGATCTGGCCAAAGGGGATGCGTGACGTGATCCGTTGGAAACATGCAGCACTGCTGGCCCTGGCCATTTTGGCCGCGGGTTGCAGCAGCAACAGCAAAAAAGAACTGCCTCCGGCCGAGTTGACTGACTTCAAGGAAGAAGTGGTTCTGCACAAGCAGTGGAGTCGTTCGATCGGTGACGGTCAGGGCGAAACCTACAACATGCTGGTGCCGGCAATCGATGGCGAAACCATCTATGCCGCCGACGTCACCGGTGTGGTGATGGCGATGGATCGCAGCAATGGCGACGTCAAGTGGAAGAAAGATCTCGAACTGCCTGTGTCCGGCGCCGTTGGCGTGGGTTACGGTCTGGTCATGATCGGTACGCTGCAGGGCGAAATCGTTGCCCTGGACGCCATCAACGGTGAAGAGAAATGGCGCGCTCGCGTGTCCAGCGAAGTACTCGCACCGCCGGCCAACAACGGTGACGTGGTCGTGGTTCAGACCCAGGACGACCGTCTGATCGGCCTGGATGCGTCCACCGGTGATCGTCGCTGGATCTATGACAGCACTCCAGCGGTACTGACCCTGCGTGGCACCAGTGCGCCGATCGTGACCAACCGCCTCGCGGTGGCTGGCCTGTCGACCGGTAAAGTGGTTGCTTTGGATATCTCCAACGGCGTGCCGGTGTGGGAACAGCGTGTTGCGATCCCGCAAGGTCGTTCGGAGCTGGAGCGTGTGGTCGATATCGACGGCGGCTTGCTGCTGTCCGGCGGTACCTTGTACGTTGCCAGCTACCAGGGGCGCGTTGCGGCACTGGACCTGGAAAGCGGTCGCCAGCTCTGGCAGCGTGATGCTTCCAGCTATGCCGGTGTCGCCCAAGGGTTGGGCACCGTCTATGTGAGCCTGTCTTCGGGCACCGTTGAAGGCGTCGACGAGCGTTCCACCACAGCCTTGTGGAGCAACGACTCGCTGGCTCGCCGTCAACTGTCGGCTCCGGAAGTGTTTTCCAGCTATGTGGCAGTCGGTGACCTGGAAGGTTACCTGCACCTGCTGAGTCAGGTGGACGGTCGATTCGTCGGCCGCGAGCGCATCGACAGCGACGGCCTGCGTGCCCGTCCGCTGGTGGTGGGTGACACGATTTATGTGTATGGCAACAGCGGCAAACTGGAAGCCCTGACCATCAAGTAACGACTATGCTTGGGGTTTAACCCCAGGCAGCGGCTTTTCTGTAGGAGCGAGCAGGCTCGCGATGGACGTCAACGATAACGCTGGCAGTCCGATTAATCGCGGTGCCATGACGTTTCTCGCGAGCATGCTCGCTCCTACAGATTGCTGCCCGAGCACCAGCCGCTGCCTAGCAGCGGCTTTTGTATTTTCTGAAATAACGAAGTGGAGAGCCGCATGGTTCCCGTAATCGCCCTGGTGGGCCGACCGAACGTCGGCAAGTCCACCTTGTTCAACCGCCTGACCAGGACTCGCGACGCCATCGTCGGCGACCTGTCCGGTCTGACCCGTGATCGCCAATACGGTGAGGCCAAATGGCAAGGGCGTTCCTACATTCTGGTCGACACCGGTGGTATCTCCGGTGACGAGCACGGTATGGACGAAAAAATGGCCGAGCAGTCACTGCTGGCCATTGAAGAAGCGGATGTTGTGCTGTTCCTGGTAGATGCCAAGGCCGGTTTTACCGCCGCCGACCAGATGATCGCAGAGCATTTGCGCAAACGTAACAAGCGTTCCTACGTGGTTGCCAACAAGGTCGACAACATCGACCCTGAAATGGCCCGCGCCGAATTCGCTCCGTTGGGCATGGGCCACGCGATTCCGATCGCAGGTGCTCACGGTCGTGGCATCACCCAGATGCTGGAAATCGCCCTGAGCGACTTCCCGAAAGACGAAGAAGAGCCGGAAGAAGGCGAGGAAGAGATCGTTGCCGAAGGCGAGGAAGCCAAGCGCATTCCTGGTCCGAGCGAAAAAGACGGGATCAAGATCGCGATCATTGGCCGTCCGAACGTCGGCAAGTCGACCCTGGTCAACCGTATGCTCGGTGAAGACCGGGTTATCGTGTACGACCAGCCGGGCACCACCCGCGACAGTATCTACATCCCGTTCGAGCGTAACGAAGAGAAGTACACGCTGATCGACACCGCCGGTGTGCGCAAGCGCGGCAAGATCCACGAAGAAGTCGAAAAATTCTCCGTGGTCAAAACCCTGCAAGCGATCAAAGACGCCAACGTGGTGATCTTCGTGATGGACGCCCGCGAAGGCGTGGTGGATCACGACCTCAACCTGTTGGGCTTTGCCATTGAGTCGGGTCGTGCGCTGGTTATCGCGATCAACAAGTGGGACGGCATGACGCCGAGCGAGCGCGACTTCGTCAAGGTCGAGCTGCAGCGTCGTCTGTTCTTCGTTGACTACGCCGACATCCACTTCATCTCGGCCCTGCACGGCACTGGCGTGGGTAACCTCTACGCATCCGTACAGAACTCGTTCAAGTCTGCGGTCACCCGCTGGCCGACCAACCGCCTGACCCAGATTCTGGAAGACGCTGTCGGTGAGCACGCGCCACCGATGGTCAACAATCGCCGGATCAAACTGCGTTATGCCCACCTGGGTGGCGCGAACCCGCCGATCATCGTGATTCACGGTAACCAGATCGAGAAGGTGCCGAAGTCTTACGTGCGTTACCTGGAAAACACTTACCGTCGTGTGTTGAAGCTGGTCGGTACGCCGATCCGCATCGAGTTCAAGGGCGGCGAAAACCCGTACGAAGGCAACAAGAACTCGCTGACCGACCGCCAGGTCAACAAGAAGCGTCGCTTGATGTCGCACCACAAGAAGGCCGACAAGAAGCGCCGCGACAAGCGCTGATTCAAGACCCGCACTCCATTTTTGTGGTGGGGGGGATTGTGGCGAGGGGGCTTGTCGGACCGCCGCATCGCCCCGTTCGGCTGCGAAGCAGTCGTAAAACCTGCAATGCGGTTTTTTGACAGACCGCGTGGATGGTTTCAGGGCGGCTACGCCACCCAACGGGGGCAAGCCCCCTCGCCACAAGGTTATGTGTTGATCATCAGAAGGAGGGCGCCGGTTGGCGCCCTTTTTTTATGGGCGCCGGATGGGCTATCCTCGAACTCCCCCGCGCCGCCGTAGAGCCGGGTGTAGAGCAGGGAACCACCGATGATCACCAGTAAGCTGCCGAATGTCGGCATCACCATCTTCACTCAGATGTCTCAGCTCGCGGCGCAAACCGGCGCGCTCAATCTGTCCCAGGGTTTCCCCGATTTCGACGCTCCGCAGGCCCTGTGCGATGCGGTAGGCCGGCACATTGCCAACGGCCATAACCAGTATTCGCCAATGACCGGTTTGCCAGCGTTGCGTCAGCAAGTGGCGGCGAAGATCGCGCGCAGCTATGGCGTCAATGTCGATGCCGACAACGAGGTGACGATAACCCCCGGCGCTACCCAGGCGATCTTCTGTGCGATCCAGGCGGTTATCCACAGCGGCGACGAAGTGATCGTGTTCGACCCTTGCTACGACAGTTACGAACCGGCGACTGAACTGGCAGGCGGGCGTTGCGTGCATGTGCAGCTCGGGCTCGATGATTTTTCCATCGACTTCCAGAAACTCGCTGATGCGATTACCCCGCGCACGCGGATGATTGTTCTCAACTCGCCGCACAACCCGAGCGGCGCGCTGATCAGCCGTGCCGAGCTGGATCAGTTGGCGGATCTGATTCGTGATCGCGACATCTATATCCTCAGCGACGAAGTCTACGAGCACCTGGTATTCGACGGCGTACCTCACGTCAGCGTGCTGAATCACCAAGAGCTGTATCAGCGTGCTTTCGTTGTCAGTTCCTTCGGCAAGACCTATCACGTCACCGGCTGGAAAACCGGCTACGTCGTCGCCCCACCGGCGCTGACGGCGGAGCTGCGCAAGGTGCATCAGTACGTCAGCTTCTGCGGCGTGACCCCGCTGCAATACGCCCTGGCCGATTTCATGGCCGAGCAGCCACAGCATGTCGAAGAGTTGCCGGACTTCTATCAGGCCAAACGCGATCTGTTCTGCGATCTGCTGGCGCCGTCGCGCTTCAAATTCACCCGTGTGACCGGCACCTACTTCCAACTGGTCGATTACTCGCAGATCCGTCCGGACCTCAATGATGTCGAGATGGCGCTGTGGATGACCCGCGAACACGGGGTGGCGAGCATTCCGATCTCGGTGTTCTACCAGACCCCGCCCGAAGGCCAGCGCCTGGTGCGGTTGTGCTTCGCCAAGCGCGAGGAGACCCTGCGAGAAGCGGCGGAAAAACTATGCGTGATCTGAGTGCGTTACCCAACCTGACGGTCGCGTTGATCCAGACTTCCCTGGCCTGGCATGACCGCCAGGCCAACCTGGAGCATTTCGAGCCCCTGCTGGATGAGGCTCGTGGCGCGGACTTGATCATCCTG
This sequence comes from Pseudomonas sp. GW821-FHT09H03, assembly GCF_059415945.1. NCBI lineage: Bacteria > Pseudomonadati > Pseudomonadota > Gammaproteobacteria > Pseudomonadales > Pseudomonadaceae > Pseudomonas > Pseudomonas sp. GW821-FHT09H03. Next base: position 212,464 of record NZ_JBWKOF010000008.1, read on the forward strand.
CCAGAGATGTTCACCACCGGTTTCTCCATGGAATCCGAGACCCTCGCCGAGGCGGAAAACGGCCCCACCAGCAAATGGCTGCGGGCCCAGGCGCTAAGGCTCGATGCGGTGATCACCGGCAGTGTCATCATTCAGGCCGCCGACGGCAGTCATCGTAATCGCCTGTTGTGGGCGCGCCCGGACGGCGAGGTGCTGCATTACGACAAGCGCCATCTGTTTCGCATGGCCGGCGAGCATAACCATTACACCCCCGGCGAGCGTCAGGTGCAGTTCGAGCTCAAGGGCTGGCGTGTACGCCCGCTGATCTGCTACGACCTGCGCTTCCCGGTGTGGAGTCGCGATGCCCAGGACACCGACCTGTTGCTGTACACCGCGAACTGGCCGGGCGCACGACGCCAGCACTGGAACCGCCTGTTGCCGGCACGGGCGATCGAGAACCTGTGCTATGTGGCGGCGGTCAATCGCATAGGCACTGACGGCAAGGGTTTTGCCTATACCGGCGACAGTCAGGTCCTGGATTTCCAGGGTGAGACTTTGCTCGGTGCCGGTGAGGCGGACGGGGTGTTCACTGTGGTGCTGAATGCGGCGGAGTTGGCGGCGTATCGCACGCGGTTTCCGGCGAACCTGGATGCCGATACCTTCGAGTTCACCTGATATTTTCACTGCCTGACAGGACCCCATCGCCAGCAGGCTGGCTCCCACAGTGGGCGGTGTTCACAACACAATACCCCTGTGGGAGCCAGCCTGCTGGCGATGGCGCCAGAACAGGCAACACAAAAATCCCAGACAAACAAAAAGGCCCCGAGATTCACATCCCGGGGCCTTTTGTGTTTCAGCGATGGCTTACGCCGCTTTAGCTTCCGGCTGGCTCAGCGAACGATTCAGCGCGCTGAACAGAGCCTTGAAGCTGGCGGTGGTGATATTTTCATCGATACCCACGCCGTGGACCGCGCGTTCACCGTTCACCCGCAGTTCAATGTAGGCCGCAGCCTTGGCATTGGTCCCGGCACCGATCGCGTGCTCGTTGTAGTCCATGATTTCCACCGGGATCGGCAGGCCGGCCACCAGGGCTTCCAGGGCGCCGTTGCCCTTGCCGCGCCAGTGCAGGTTGGTCTCGCCCTGGCCTTTGCCGGCGACTTCGACTTCGACGGCACTGTTGCCGTTTTCTTCCTGAAGGCGGTGGCTGACCAGCGCGTACGGGGTGTTTGCCTGCAAGTATTCGCTGTGCAGCAGTGCGTGGATCTGCTGGGCGGTCATCTCAAGGCCCAGGCGATCGGTTTCACGCTGCACGACCTGGCTGAACTCGATCTGCATGCGGCGCGGCAAGTTGATGCCGTATTCCTGTTCCAGCAGATAAGCGATGCCGCCCTTGCCCGACTGGCTGTTGACGCGGATCACTGCCTCGTAGCTGCGGCCAATGTCGGCCGGGTCGATCGGCAGGTACGGCACTTCCCACAGTGCATCCGGTTTCTGCTGGGCGAAGCCCTTGCGGATTGCATCCTGGTGCGAGCCGGAGAACGCGGTATGGACCAGGTCGCCAACGTACGGGTGACGCGGGTGCACCTGGATCTGGTTGCACTCTTCGACGACTTTGCGCACGCCGTCGATATCGGAGAAGTCCAGTTCAGGATGAACGCCCTGGGTGTAGAGGTTCAGCGCCACGGTCACCAGGTCAACGTTGCCGGTACGCTCGCCGTTGCCGAACAGGCAGCCTTCGACACGGTCAGCGCCGGCCATCAGGCCCAACTCGGTGGCGGCCACGCCGGTGCCACGGTCGTTGTGGGTGTGCAGGCTGATGATCACGCTGTCACGACGGTTGATGTGACGGCCGAACCACTCGATCTGGTCGGCATAAATGTTCGGGGTCGCGCATTCGACGGTGGCCGGCAGGTTGAGGATCATCTTGTGCTCGGGCGTCGGGTTCCAGACTTCGATCACCGCGTCGCAGACTTCCTTGGCGAACTCAAGCTCGGTGGCGCTGAAGGTTTCCGGCGAGTACTCGAAAGTCCACTGGGTTTCCGGCTGCTGGGCGGCGTATTTGACGAACAGCTTGGCCGCGCTGACGGCGATTTCCTTGATCCCGTCCTTGTCCTGGTTGAAGACAATGCGGCGGAAGGAAGGGGAGGTTGCGTTGTACAGGTGAACGATGGCTTTCTTCGCGCCACGCAGGGATTCGAAGGTGCGCGCGATCAGGTCTTCACGGCCCTGGGTCAGCACCTGGATGGTGGTGTCGTCCGGGATGTGGTTGCCTTCGATCAGGGTACGCACGAAGTCGAAGTCGGTTTGCGAGGCGGCCGGGAACGAAGCTTCGATTTCCTTCACGCCGACTTGCACCAGGGTTTTCCAGAAGCGCAGCTTCTTGACCGCGTCCATCGGCTCGATCAGCGACTGGTTGCCATCGCGCAGGTCGGAACTGCACCAGATTGGCGCGGCAGTGATGGTTTTCGATGGCCAGGTGCGGTCCGGGATATCGATGGTCGGGAACGCGCGGTATTTCGAAGACGGGTCTTTGAGCATGCTCATCGGGTAATCCTTATTGTGTGGGCCGAAAAAAGGCGGCCTGCCGGTGGATCAAATGTTCTTGGAATAACGCTTGGGACGAGGCACTGCGATTCAGCCCGGTAGTCGTGCGCTGACAAGGCACAGGCTGCGGTGCTGACGAAGCTGAATGAGGGTGTGAGAGGTTTTCATGCCTTCAACCCTAACCGCCGTGGTTGAGGATGGCAAGCAGTCGAAAAAAATTGAGAGGAATTCTCGTGGGCGAGTGTTTATCGCGATTTTATTGCTTCAATTTTATGCGATTGTTGTGTTGTTTGCGCTAGGTTTGAGTGGTGCGCAATTAAGAAAAAGGGGATTCAGGTCGGCGAGGCTGGGGGAACCTTGGATTTATCGGGTGATTCGACTGCCGTCTTCGCGGGCAAGCCCGCTCCCACAGTGGGCGATGGTGTTCATGGAATTTATGTACGCCTCCAGTCCCTGTGGGAGCGGGCTTGCCCGCGATCAGGCCATCAGTCTCACTAGAGAGTTAAGGCTGGAACGCCCCAATGAAAATCGCCGGATCCACCCGCGCATCATTCAGGCTGATATTCCAATGCATATGCGGCCCGGTTGCCCGGCCGGTCGCACCGACTTTCCCCACCACGCCGCCACGGGCCAGTTGCTGGCCGACCTTCACGTCAATCTTCGACATGTGGCAGAACATGCTGATAAAGCCCTGGCCGTGGTCAACAAATACCGTGTTGCCATTGAAGAAGTAATTGCCGATCAGAATCACCTTGCCGGCGGCCGGGGTCTTGATCGGTGTGCCAGCGCCCACGGCGAAATCCAGGCCAGAGTGAGGGTTGCGCTCTTCACCGTTGAAGAAACGGCGCACGCCGAACTTGCTCGACAGCGGGCCGTTGACCGGTTTGTCGAGCAACAGGTTGCTTGGGGTGTTCGGGCTGAAGGTGCGATAAGCGGCAATCTGCTCCGCCAATTCGCGCTCGATGCGCTTGAGGTTCTCCGGGTCAGGATTGACCTGCTGAGTGTTTTTCAGGGTGATGCGCTGTTCCGGGTATTTCTTGGCTCCGACCGTGAAACTCAGGTTGCGACCGCCGCTGCTGATGGACTGGGCACCCGGCTTGACCGTCAGCGGTACGCCGACAATCGCCAGCCAGTTGTTCTGTTCCTTGACCACCAGCACCGGTTTGCCCTGGTAGCTGGCTTTCGGCGCTTGCACGGACGCGCCCAAGTCCACGACGGCCACGCCGCCCGGCACCGGCTTGTTCAACAGGCGGGTGATGTAGCTGTCAGCATGGGCGTTGAAGGTCAGGCACAGCAGTAGCAACGAAGCAAAAAAACGCGGCATGGATCAGTCCAGTAAAGAGAGGGTGACGGGCGTCAGGTGATTGTCTTCGACCCGCACCTGCAGTTCGCCGTCACCCAGCTTGGCCTTAAGGCGTTGGCCGGTATGAGTTTGGCCGGCGTTGCGGATTACGTTGCCGCGCTCGTCGAGCAAAATGCTGTAGCCACGGCCGAGGGTCGCCAGAGGGCTGACCACGTGCAACGTCTGCATCTGGCTTTGCAGTTGCAGGCGGCGGCTTTTCAAGCCCTCGCGGATAGCGCGGGGCAGGCGTTCGGCAAGGCTGTCGAGGCGTTGACGCAGCATCGCCAGTTGCCGACCGGGATGTTGCCCGGCCAGGCGGGTTTCGAGACGGATCAGCCGCTCGCGACGGGTGTTGAGACTGCGCTCGAAGGCGCGCCGCATACGCATGTCCAGATCGTCCAGGCGTTGTGCTTGCTGGCGCAGGCGTTCGCCCGGATGACGCAATCGACGCGAGATACCTTCCAGGCGCAGGCGATCGCGCATCAGGCGATCGCGCATGCGCATTACCAGGCGCCGGTGCAAGTTTTCGACCCGGCGTACCAGATCGCTGGAGTCCGGAGCCAGCAGTTCGGCGGCGGCGGAGGGCGTTGGCGCGCGTACGTCGGCTACGAAGTCACTGATTGAAACATCGGTTTCATGGCCGACGGCGCTGACGATCGGAGTCACGCAGGCATCCACGGCACGGGCCACGGTTTCCTCGTTGAAGCACCAGAGGTCTTCCAGGGAGCCGCCGCCCCGGGCCAGGATCAGTGCGTCAAAGCCACGGGCGTCGGCCAGCTTCAGGGCGCGGACAATCTGTGCGGTGGCTTCGCGCCCCTGTACGGCAGTGGGAATCAGCGTCAACTGCACCTGCGGTGCCCGGCGGCGGAACACGCTGATGATGTCGCGGATCACGGCGCCGGTGGGCGAGCTGATGATGCCGATGCGTTGCGGATGTGCCGGCAGCGGCACCTTGCGCTCGGCACTGAACAAACCTTCGGCGCTGAGCTTTTCCTTCAGCGCCTCGAAGGCCAGGCGCAACGCGCCGTCGCCAGCTGGCTCCACGGTATCGAGGATCAGTTGGTAATCGCCGCGGCCCTCGAACAACGAGACCTTGCCGCGCACCTTGACCGCCAGGCCGTCTTTCAACGCCTGGCGAACCCGTGCCGCGTTCTGCCGGAACAGCGCGCAACGCACCTGGGCGCCGCTGTCCTTGAGGGTGAAGTAGACATGGCCGGACGCCGGGCGGGCGAGGTTGGAGATTTCACCTTCGACCCAGATATTGCTGAACACGTCTTCGAGCAGCACCCGCGCGCGGCCGTTGAGCTGGCTGACGGTCAGGACCTCGCGGTCGAGGCCGAGTCTTGCAAAGGGATCTTTAATCATGGGGCGCAGTTTAAAGGCATTTTCCAAGTGAATGCACGATCCCTATATGACCAAATGATCGATGAACTGTTGAACCAGCGTCGTTGGGTGTTTGCGGTATGCCAAGGCGACGCTGCTATGGCTGTCGGGGTCTGCCAGTGGCAGGAAATGGACGTCGGGTGGCGCAATGTCCTGCATTGATTCCGGCAAAAGGGCGATACCAAATCCCGCCTGGATTAATTGCAGTTGCGTGGTTTTACGCGACATCACCCGAGCTGCTTTGGGAAAGAAACCCTGGCGCATGCACAACTGGGCAGACAGGTAGCTAAGCCCTCCTCGTTGGGGGTGAGGGATAGAAATAAACTCTTCGTCACGCAACTGTCCCAGGTTGATTGGCTGCCCGGGTATGTCCCCGGCCAACCAGTGATCGGGCGGAACTGCCACCAGCAAAGGCTCCTCGTAAAGCACCTCAATCTGTATTTCTTCGCACTGGCGGAGCACCGGCAAACGCAATAGACCGATATCCAGTCGACCGTCTGCCAATTCTTGCAGTTGCGCTTCGGAAGACAACTGAGCGATGTCCATGGATACACCGGGATGATGTTCAAGATAATCGCTGACACTGCGTAACAGTCGGCCGCTCATGGGCACCGTGCTGGAATGACTCAGGCGTAAGGTACCGGTTTGGCCACTACCGATCTTGGTGGCCATTTCGCTGGCCTTGATCAGTTCGCTCAACAGATTTTTGGCTCGGGGTAAAAAAGCTTCCCCCGCAGGTGTGAGCTGGGGTCTGCGTGCAGTACGTTCAAAGAGCGGGGTTTGCAGGTGCGCTTCCATGTCCTTGATTTGTCGACTCAGCGCCGACTGGGCGATGAACAGACGCTCGGCTGCGGCCCCAAAACTGCCGCACTCAGCGATTTCTACGAAGTAACGCAGTTGCCGGATTGAAAGCACAAGAGATGCCTTTTTGAGATGGGTGGGTGGCTTTGATGATATTAGTCGCAACGCTCGGCGATGGCTAAAGTCAGCGAACTTAAATAGAGGAACGCTGCAATGAGCGTATTGACGTTGCTGGGGCAATGGCCGTTCGGCGCCATGGACTGGCTGATCATCGGGGCGGGCATCGCCCTGGCTTACATCGTGTTTGGCATTGCCGGATTCGGCACCGCGCTGGTGGCCGGGCCGATTCTGATTCTGTTTATGCCGCTGTCGAAGATCGTACCGCTGCTGGTGTTGCTGGATTTCGTCGCGGCTTTCGGCAATCTGCTGCCTTCGCGGCGTGATGTGGCCAGGCCGGAGTTGCTGCGTTTGCTGCCGTGCATGGCGGTGGGCTGCACTCTGGGGGTGATTTTCCTGCTGAATCTCAAGTCGGATTTGTTGCTGCTGTTGATGGGGCTGTTTATCAGCGCCTATGCGATCTACAGCCTGGGTGTCAAAACCCGGCCGACGCAATTGTCCGCAGCATGGGCAGTGCCGATGGGTACGGTAGGCGGGATGTTTGGCGCGTTGTTCGGCAGTGGCGGTTTTTTGTATGCGATCTATCTGAACAGTCGTTTGTCCAAAGAGGCGGCGCGGGCGACCCAGAGTGCATTGATCAGTTGCAGCACCGTGGTGCGGTTGAGCCTGTTCGTGATAGCGGGTGTGTATGCCGATTTGCCGTTGCTGGCGCTGGCGTTGTGTCTGCTGCCGGCCATGGCGCTGGGGCTGTGGATCGGCCGACGGCTGACCATGAAGCTGTCGCGCGAGGCGTTCGTGCGCCTGGTGACCTGGCTGGTGCTGGCCAGCGGAATTGCCTTGATTGGGCGCTACTTGAGCACCTGAATACTATTTGTGGATAGGGGGCTTGCTGTGGCGAGGGGGCTTGTCGGACCGCGGCACCGCCCCGTTGGGTGGCGAAGCCACCCCGGTTTTGTTTCAGTCAGATCAGGGTGCCTGAGTTTGCGACTGCTTCGCAGCCGAGCGGGGGCAAGCCCCCTCGCCACAGTAAGCCCCTCACTACAGTAGTTGCGTTCTGTCAGTCGTTGTACTGACTCAACAACCGCTCCAGCCGCGCATTGAGGCGGCGCTTGATCTCGGTTTCTATGTGCGGGGCGAAATCGTCGATCACGTCTTGCATGATCAATTGCGCGGCCGCGCGCAGTTCGCTGTCCAGATGCAGCAGGGCATCGGGATTCTGGCTGGCACCTGGCGCAGGTGCCGGTGCGGCCTCTGGTGCCGGGGCTGTCGGTACGACCGGTTGCGGCGGTTCGGTGACCGCATCGAACAACATGGGAATCTGTTCCTGGTCGCTGTCCTCGACCGTGTCGGTCAGCAGGGGCGGTTGCAGGTTGTCATCGCCGAGCAACTGGCGGATCGACTCGAGGTCGTCCAGCAGGTGCGCAGACTGTTGCAGCGGTTTTGGAGTGTCCATCGGAATGCTCAGAGTCGCTGTAGACGGTGATCTTGCAGAGGATAGCCCTGTTCGCGGTAGAAACGGAAACTCTCCCGCGCGGCCTGGCGAATCGCCGGATCTTCCACCACCACTTCCGCCACGCGGGCGAAACGCTGGGCGAAGGCCGGGACTTTCAGGTCAAGGTTGACCAGCAGGTCCTGGTGCTGACCGCAGTCGTCCCCAAAGCCCAGGCTGATCAAGCCCTCTGGTTCGCTTTCGACGGGACCATGGGGCACGAAGCTTTCGCCCTTGAACGCCCACAGGCGTGCGTCGAGATCATCACGCTGGGTCGCGTCGCTGCAATGCAGGTAGATACGGTGGCCCATGCGCCAGGCTTTTTCGGTGAGCTTGCAGGCGAAATCGAGCCGCGCCGAAGGATCGGCGCTTGGCAGGATATAGAAGTCGACTTTGGTCATTGCGGTTCCTGAGCCCTGGGCGGCGTTGCTCGAACGCAACGCCGCCCAGGGTCATTGGTTTCAGGCTTTGGCGCGGTCCAGCAGGTACTGGGTCAGCAACGGAACCGGACGGCCAGTGGCGCCCTTGTCCTTGCCGCCACTGGTCCAGGCGGTGCCGGCGATGTCCAGGTGCGCCCAGTTCAGGTTCTTGGTGAAGCGCGACAGGAAGCAGGCGGCCGTGATGGTGCCGGCTTTCGGGCCGCCTATGTTGGCGATGTCGGCGAACGGGCTGTCCAGTTGCTCTTGGTACTCATCGAACAGCGGCAGTTGCCAGGCGCGGTCGTCGGCAGCCTTGCCGGCGCTGAGCAGTTGGCCGATCAGTTCGTCGTTATTGCCCAGCAGGCCCGACGTGTGGGAACCCAGGGCTACGATGCAGGCACCGGTCAGGGTGGCGATGTCGATCACCGCTTGTGGCTTGAAGCGCTCGGAGTAGGTCAGGGCGTCGCACAGCACCAGGCGGCCTTCGGCGTCGGTGTTGAGGATTTCCACGGTCTGGCCGCTCATGGTGGTGACGATGTCGCCCGGACGCGAAGCGTTGCCGCTCGGCATGTTCTCGGCGCAAGCCAGGATGCACACCAGGTTGATAGGCAGCTTCAGTTCGAGCACGGCACGCAGGGTACCGAACACGCTGGCGGCGCCGCCCATGTCGTACTTCATTTCATCCATGCCGGCGCCGGGTTTCAGGCTGATGCCGCCGGTGTCGAAAGTGATGCCTTTGCCGACCAGTGCGTATGGCTTCTCGGATTTCTTGCCGCCGTTGTATTGCATGACGATCAGGCGCGGTGGCTGGGCACTGCCCTGGCCCACGGCGTAGAAGGAACCCATGCCCAGGTCCTTGATCTTCTTCTCGTCGAGTACTTCGACTTTCAGTTCCTTGAACTCTTTGCCCAGGCTCTTGGCTTGCTCGCCGAGGAAGGTCGGGTGGCAGATGTTCGGCGGCAGGTTGCCCAGGTTGCGGGTGAAGGCCATGCCGTTGGCGATCGCGGTGCCATGATTCACGGCGCGCTGCACTTCGGCCTGAGCGGCCTTGATGGTCACCAGGGTAATTTTCTTCAGGGCGCGCGGTTCGGCTTTCTGGCTCTTGAACTGGTCGAAGCTGTACTCGCCGTCTACCAGGGTTTCCGCCAGCAGGCGAGTCTTGCCATAGCTGTCGCGGCCTTTGACCACGACTTCATCCAGTGCCAGCACCGCATCGCTGCCGCCCAGGCCCTTGAGGGTGTTGAGGATGCCGGCGATGATTTTGCGGAAGGGGCGGTCACCCAGTTCATCGTCCTTGCCTACGCCCACCAGCAACACGCGCTCGGCCTTGAGGTTCGGCAGACTGTGCAGCAACAGGCTCTGGCCGACTTTGCCGGCCAGGTCGCCACGCTTGAGCACGGCGCTGATTGCGCCGCCGCTCAGTTCGTCGATTTGCCGGGCAACGGCACCGAGCTTGCGGCCTTCGCTGACGGCCACTACCAGGGTGGCGGTTTTCAATGTTTCCGGGTTGACGCTTTTTACAACCAGTTCCATGTCCGGGTCCCTGCATTGTTGGTGAATGCGCAAGCGCCCGGCACTGGGTGTGCGTCGCTTGCTCATAAAATAGAAAGGCGCCAATGACTGTCGGCGACAAAGGCCGCAGTTTGAACCTCGCTACCGGCGCCTGACAACCCTCGGTTGTACTATTGTAGGAGCGAGCCTGCTCGCGAAGAACCCGAGACCGCCGCGGGGTTTCAGGTTCTACACATTATCGTTGGCGACATCTTGAGCAAGCTCGCGCCTGCGTCCGCACCAGTGCATTGCGCAGTGACAGGCGCGCTCAATCACAGGATAATGCGCAATCTTTTTCGGCGGCTCTGTCTTGTGGGCTGTCTGATACGTTTGCTTGTTTGGCCGCCTTAGCCTGACAACCCTGGAGTGTCTGGTTTGATTGTCTTCCGTTATTTATCCCGCGAAGTCCTGTTGACCTTGAGCGCCGTCAGCGCCGTGCTGCTGGTCATCATCATGAGTGGTCGCTTCATCAAATACCTCGCCCAGGCCGCTGCGGGCCTGCTGGATCCGGGCTCATTGTTCCTGATCATGGGGTTTCGTCTGCCCGGTTTCCTTCAGCTGATCCTGCCTCTGGGGCTGTTTCTCGGGATCCTGCTGTCTTATGGCCGGTTGTATCTTGAAAGTGAAATGACGGTGTTGTCGGCCACGGGCATGAGCCAGCAGCGCCTGTTTTGCATGACCCTGTTTCCAGCCACGCTGGTTGCACTGGTGGTGGCATGGTTGAGCCTGAGCCTGGCGCCGCAGGGGGCCAATCAGTTTCAGTTGCTGCTCAACAAGCAGGACGCCCTGACCGAGTTCGATACCCTGGAGCCGGGCCGCTTCCAGTCCCTGCGTGACGGCACCCGGGTGACCTACACCGAGACCTTGTCGGATGATCGCATCAACCTGGGCAGTGTCTTCATCTCGCAGAAAAACATCAGTTCCGACAAGAAAGACCGGGGCATTTCCGTACTGGTGGCTGAAAAGGGCCGTCAGGAAATCCGCCCTGACGGCAATCGCTACCTGATCCTCGACAACGGTTACCGTTATGACGGTAATCCCGGGCAGGCCGACTACCGGGCGATCAAGTACGAGGAGTACGGTGTCCTGCTGCCAAAACCGGATGTGAGCGACGAAGTCACCGATCGTGACGCGATGCCCACCAGTTCGCTGATTGGCAGCGATGACATTCGTTCCCACACTGAACTGCAATGGCGTCTGTCTCTGCCATTGCTGGTCTTCATCGTGACCTTGATGGCGGTGCCTCTGTCGCGGGTCAACCCGCGTCAGGGCCGATTCCTCAAGTTGCTGCCGGCGATTCTTCTTTATATGGCTTACCTGTCTATCCTGATTGCCGCTCGCGGCGCCCTGGAAAAGGGCAAGATCCCGACTTCGGTGGGGTTGTGGTGGGTGCACGGGATATTCCTGGCCATTGGCCTGGGCCTGCTCTACTGGGAAACCCTGTGCCTGAAGCTGGCGAGTCGTCGCAGCGCGCGGGAGGTGGCCCGTGGTTAAGCTCGATCGCTACATCGGTAGCAGCGTGTTCATGGCGATCCTGGCGGTACTGGGGATCATCCTCGGCCTGGCGACATTGTTTGCCTTCATTGACGAGATGAGCGAAGTCAGCGATTCCTACACCTTGGTCGATGTCCTGAGTTACGTAATGCTGACCGCACCGCGTCGTCTGTACGACATGCTGCCAATGGCGGCCTTGATCGGTTGCCTTATCGGCCTCGGCAGTCTGGCCAGCAACAGTGAATTGACCATCATGCGTGCCGCCGGCGTGTCGATCGGGCGAATCGTCTGGGCGGTCATGAAGCCCATGCTGGTGTTGATGCTGGTCGGTGTGTTGATCGGCGAGTATGTCGCGCCGGCCACCGAAACCGTGGCGCAGGCCAATCGCTCGCTGGCCCAGGGCAGTGGCGACGCACAAAGCGCCAGGCATGGCTTGTGGCACCGCCAGGGTGACGAGTTCATTCACGTCAACTCGGTGCAACCCAACGGTATCCTGTACGGCGTCACCCGCTATCGCTTCGATAACGAACGGCACATGTTGTCGGCGAGCTTCGCCAAGCGCGCGGAATTCGACACCGATCACTGGCAGTTGACGGATGTCACCACCACGCTGTTCCACGAAAAGCGTACGGAAGTGGTGACGGCGCCTGTCGAGCGCTGGGATGTTGCACTTAGCCCGCAGCTGCTGAGTACCGTGGTCATGGCGCCAGAGTCGTTGTCGATCAGCGGTCTCTGGGGTTACATCCACTATCTGGCAGACCAGGGGCTGAACAATGGCCGTTACTGGCTGGCATTTTGGGTCAAGGTGTTGCAGCCATTGGTCACTGCCGCCCTGGTGTTGATGGCGATCTCCTTCATCTTCGGTCCGCTGCGCTCGGTGACCCTCGGCCAGCGGGTGTTCACCGGTGTCCTGGTGGGCTTCACCTTCCGTATCGTCCAGGATTTGCTGGGCCCTTCGAGCCTGGTGTTCGGTTTCCCGCCATTGCTGGCGGTGCTGGTTCCGGCCGGTATCTGTGCCTTGGCCGGGCTCTGGATGTTGCGTCGCGCCGGTTGATCTGGGGCTTTTGCGCCCTCGTTGTCGATAAAAAAACGCCCCTGCCGCAAGGCCGGGGCGTTTTTGTATGTGCCGTCTGACCTGTGAACGTGACGCTGGCACCGTGGATCAGGTACAATTCGCGGCTATTTTTCGGCGGGCTATGCCTGCAGCCTTTTTGAGTGTTGATCCGTGAGTGATTTGAGTCATATCCGCAATTTCTCCATCATCGCCCACATTGACCATGGCAAGTCGACGCTGGCCGATCGCTTCATCCAGATGTGCGGCGGCCTGGCCGAGCGCGAAATGGAAGCCCAGGTCCTGGACTCCATGGATCTGGAGCGTGAGCGCGGGATCACCATCAAGGCGCACAGCGTTACTCTGTATTACAAAGCCCGCGATGGTATCAACTACCAGTTGAACTTCATTGACACCCCCGGCCACGTTGACTTCACCTATGAAGTCAGTCGTTCGCTGGCGGCCTGTGAAGGCGCGCTGCTGGTGGTCGACGCCGGTCAAGGTGTTGAAGCACAATCGGTTGCCAACTGCTACACGGCGATCGAGCAGGGTCTGGAAGTGATGCCGGTGCTGAACAAGATCGACCTGCCACAGGCCGATCCGGACCGTGTGAAGGAAGAAATCGAAAAAATCATCGGCATCGATGCCACCGACGCGGTCACTTGCAGTGCCAAGACCGGTCTGGGCGTCGATGAAGTGCTCGAACGCCTGGTCACCACCATTCCCGCGCCGACCGGCAACATCGAAGATCCGCTGCAAGCGTTGATCATCGACTCCTGGTTCGACAACTACCTGGGCGTTGTGTCCCTGGTGCGTGTACGCCACGGCCGCGTGAAGAAGGGCGACAAGATTCTGGTCAAGTCCACCGGCAAGATCCACCTGGTGGACAGCGTCGGTGTGTTCAACCCGAAACACACCGCCACCGTTGACCTGAAGGCTGGCGAAGTGGGCTTCATCATCGCCGGCATCAAGGACATTCACGGTGCGCCAGTGGGCGATACCCTGACCTTGAGCTCGACCCCGGACGTTGACGTACTGCCAGGTTTCAAACGCATTCAGCCGCAGGTCTACGCCGGCCTGTTCCCGGTCAGCTCCGACGACTTCGAAGACTTCCGTGAAGCGCTGCAAAAGCTCACCCTGAACGACTCGTCGCTGCAGTACACCCCGGAGAGCTCCGACGCCCTGGGCTTCGGCTTCCGTTGCGGCTTCCTCGGTATGCTGCACATGGAGATCATCCAGGAGCGCCTTGAGCGCGAGTACGACCTGGACCTGATTACCACCGCACCGACGGTAATCTTCGAGCTGCTGCTCAAGACCGGTGAGACGATCTACGTCGATAACCCGTCGAAACTGCCGGACCTGTCTTCGATCGAAGACATGCGTGAACCGATCGTGCGCGCCAACATTCTTGTGCCGCAAGAGCACCTGGGCAACGTCATTACCCTGTGCATCGAAAAACGTGGTGTGCAGGTCGACATGCTGTTCCTCGGCACTCAGGTCCAGGTGACCTACGACTTGCCGATGAACGAAGTGGTCCTGGACTTCTTCGATCGCCTGAAGTCAACCAGTCGCGGCTATGCTTCGCTGGACTACCACTTCGATCGTTACCAATCGGCTAGTCTGGTGAAACTGGATGTGCTGATCAACGGTGACAAGGTCGACGCCCTGGCGCTGATCGTTCACCGTGACAATGCGCACTACAAAGGTCGCCAGTTGACCGAGAAGATGAAAGAACTGATTCCGCGGCAGATGTTCGACGTGGCAATCCAGGCCGCCATTGGCGGGCAGATTGTGGCGCGTACAACCGTCAAGGCGCTCAGAAAGAACGTATTGGCCAAATGCTACGGCGGTGACGTCAGTCGTAAGAAGAAACTGCTGGAAAAGCAAAAGGCCGGTAAAAAACGCATGAAGCAGGTCGGCAACGTGGAAATTCCACAGGAAGCCTTCCTTGCAGTGCTCAGGTTGGATAGTTAGGTCCTATGTCACTAAATTTCCCGCTGTTGCTGGTCATCGCCGTGTTCGTCTGCGGCCTGTTGGCGTTGCTCGATCTGCTTTTTCTGGCGCCGCGTCGTCGCGCCGCCATCGCCTCCTATCAGGGCAGCGTCAGCCAGCCTGATATCGTGGTGGTCGAAAAACTGAACAAGGAGCCGCTGCTGGTCGAATACGGCAAGTCGTTCTTTCCGGTGCTGTTCATCGTGCTGGTGCTGCGTTCGTTCCTGGTGGAACCGTTCCAGATTCCTTCCGGCTCGATGAAACCGACCCTGGACGTTGGCGACTTCATTCTGGTGAGCAAGTTTTCCTACGGGATCCGCTTGCCGGTGGTCGACAAGAAGATCATCGATGTCGGTGATCCGCAGCGCGGTGATGTGATGGTGTTCCGTTACCCGAGCGATCCGAACGTCAACTACATCAAGCGTGTAGTGGGCCTGCCGGGTGATCAGATTCGTTATACGGCCGACAAACGACTGTTCGTCAACGGTGAGTCGATCGCCGAACAGCTGATCGGTAACGAACCGGGTACCCTGGGCAGCGCTGCGCTCTACAAGGAAAAACTCGGCGTTGCCGAGCACCTGATCCGCAAGGAAATGACCCGCTACCGCGTCATGCCGGACCATTCGTGGACCGTGCCGGCCGGGCACTACTTCATGATGGGCGACAATCGCGACAACTCCAACGACAGTCGCTTTTGGGATGATCCGAGCATTCCCAAGGATCTGCTGGGCATGGTTCCCGACAAGAATATCGTCGGCAAGGCCTTCGCAGTCTGGATGAGCTGGCCGGAACCAAAACTCAGTCACCTGCCGAACTTCTCGCGGGTTGGCCTGATCAAGTAATCAAACACGGCGCTGTTGAACACAGCGCCGAATGCATTTCTGGAGTCGGCATATTCGGCGACAGAGGCATGAAAACAATGATATTCAGGACGTAATTTTTGAACACAGCGTTAATTGTCCCAAGCCTGCGCCGCACCTCGGCGATGGCGGTGGAATCCAGCCACGAACTCAGCGTGGGTAAACCGTGAGCGCCTCCTTAAGCCGTCTCGAGCGTCAGCTCGGCTACACCTTCAAGGATCAGGAACTGATGGTCCTGGCCCTGACTCACCGCAGTTTTGCCGGGCGTAACAACGAACGCCTGGAATTCCTCGGTGACGCCATCCTCAACTTCGTCGCCGGCGAGGCGCTGTTCGATCGCTTCCCGCTGGCCCGCGAAGGCCAGCTGTCGCGTTTGCGCGCACGCCTGGTCAAAGGTGAGACCCTGGCCGTACTGGCCCGTGGATTCGATCTTGGCGATTACCTGCGCCTGGGCTCGGGCGAGCTGAAAAGCGGCGGTTTTCGCCGCGAGTCGATTCTGGCCGATGCCCTGGAAGCGTTGATCGGCGCGATCTATCTGGACGCTGGCATGGAAGTGGCCCGTGAGCGCGTGCTCGCCTGGCTGGCCGGTGAGTTCGAAGGCCTGACGCTGGTCGACACCAACAAAGATCCAAAAACCCGCCTGCAGGAGTTCCTGCAGTCTCGTGGTTGCGAACTGCCGCGTTACGAAGTGGTGGATATCCAGGGTGAGCCGCATTGCCGGACGTTCTTCGTCGAATGCGAAATCATCTTACTGAATGAAAAAAGCCGAGGTCAGGGTGTGAGCCGTCGTATTGCCGAACAGGTAGCGGCCGCCGCAGCACTGATTGCCCTGGGTGTGGAGAATGGCAATGACTGATACAAACGCAACTCGCTGTGGCTATGTTGCCATCGTCGGCCGTCCCAACGTGGGCAAGTCCACGCTGCTGAACCACATCCTGGGTCAGAAGCTGGCGATCACCTCGCGCAAGCCGCAAACCACCCGCCACAACATGCTCGGCATCAAGACCGAAGGCGATGTACAGGCGATCTACGTCGACACTCCGGGCATGCACAAGGGTGGCGAGAAGGCCCTGAACCGCTACATGAACAAGACCGCTTCGGCGGCGTTGAAAGACGTCGACGTGGTGATCTTCGTGGTCGACCGCACCAAGTGGACCGAAGAAGACCAGATGGTCCTCGAGCGCGTCCAGTACGTGACCGGTCCGCTGATCGTTGCGTTGAACAAGACCGACCGCATCGAAGACAAGGCCGAACTGATGCCGCACCTGAGCTGGTTGCAGGAGCAGTTGCCGAACGCGCAGATCATCCCGATTTCGGCGCAGCACGGCCACAACCTCGATGCGCTGGAGCGGGTGATTGCCGAGCACCTGCCGGAAAACGATCACTTCTTCCCGGAAGACCAGATCACCGACCGCAGCAGCCGCTTCCTTGCCGCTGAGCTGGTGCGCGAGAAAATCATGCGCCAGATGGGCGCCGAGCTGCCGTACCAGATCACCGTCGAAATCGAAGAGTTCAAGCAGCAGGGCAAAACCCTGCACATCCATGCATTGATCCTCGTCGAGCGTGATGGCCAGAAGAAAATCATCATTGGCGACAAGGGCGAGCGCATCAAGCGCATCGGCACCGAGGCGCGCAAGGACATGGAGCTGCTGTTCGACTCCAAGATCATGCTCAACCTGTGGGTCAAGGTTAAGGGTGGGTGGTCCGACGACGAACGCGCACTGCGTTCGCTGGGTTATGGCGACCTGTAACGCCGGTTTCTGATACACAGCAAAACCCTGTGGGAGCGGGCTTGCTCGCGAAGAGGATGTAACATTCAGCATTGATGTTGACTGGTACACCGCTTTCGCGAGCAAGCCCGCTCCCACATTGGTTTTGGGTTGCTTGTAAAACTGCGCTTCCCCATTGAGATCTGCGATTTCCATGTCCCAACCCATCCCTCAACCCGCCTACGTCCTGCACTCTCGCGCCTACCGCGAAAACAGTGCGCTGGTGGATTTCCTGACGCCGCAAGGGCGGCTGCGGGCGGTGTTGCGCAGTGCGCGGGGCAAGGCCGGGACGTTGGCGCGGCCGTTCGTGCCGCTGGAAGTTGAGTTCCGCGGGCGTGGTGAGCTGAAGAATGTCGGGCGCATGGAGAGCGCCGGCATCGCGTCCTGGCTCAACGGCGAGGCGCTGTTCAGCGGTCTTTATCTCAATGAGCTGTTGATTCGCCTGTTGCCTGCCGAAGACCCTTTTCCTGCGGTGTTCGATCACTATGCCGCGACCTTGCTGGCCCTGGCCGAAGGCCGTCCGCTGGAGCCGTTGCTGCGGTCGTTCGAGTGGCGCTTGCTGGATGATCTGGGCTACGGATTTTCATTGATAACCGATATCCACGACGAACCCGTTGCGCCAGACGGCCTCTACCGTTTGCAGGTGGATGCGGGGCTGGAGCGGGTCTATCTGCTGCAGCCCGGGTTGTTCAATGGCGCCGAACTGCTGGCCATGGCTGAAGCCGACTGGAGCGCTCCGGGTGCGTTGTCGGCGGCCAAGCGTTTGATGCGTCAGGCACTGGCCGTTCACCTGGGTGGTCGGCCTCTGGTCAGTCGCGAGCTGTTTCGCAAGCCGTAGTCTCCCCGTATGCTGTGCACCGAACTTTCTCTTCTTCTGGAGCGCTTTCCGTGACCACCAGCACCCGCATTCTTCTTGGCGTGAACATCGACCACGTTGCCACCTTGCGTCAGGCCCGGGGTACTCGTTACCCGGACCCGGTCAAGGCCGCGCTGGATGCAGAAGAGGCGGGCGCCGACGGCATCACCGTGCACCTGCGCGAAGACCGCCGGCACATCCAGGAGCGCGACGTGCTGCTGCTCAAGGACGTGCTGCAAACCCGCATGAACTTCGAAATGGGTGTCACTGAAGAGATGATGGCGTTCGCCGAGCATATCCGCCCGGCGCATGTCTGCCTGGTGCCGGAGACCCGTCAGGAGTTGACCACCGAGGGTGGTCTGGACGTGGCGGGGCAGGAGGCGCGGATCAAGGCAGCGGTAGAACGCCTGGCGAAGATCGGCTGCGAAGTGTCGCTGTTCATCGACGCCGATGAGCGTCAGATCGAAGCGTCGCACCGCGTAGGCGCGCCGGCGATCGAACTGCACACCGGTCGCTACGCCGATGCGCAAACGCCGACCGAGGTGGCTGAAGAGCTCAAGCGCGTGGCTGATGGTGTGGCGTTTGGCCTGGCCCAGGGCCTGATCGTCAATGCCGGCCATGGCCTGCACTACCACAACGTCGAGGCGGTGGCAGCGATCAAGGGCATCAATGAACTGAACATCGGCCATGCGCTGGTCGCCCATGCGCTGTTCGTTGGCTTCAAGTCGGCGGTGTCGGAGATGAAGGCGTTGATTCTGGCGGCTGCTGCCAAGGCTTAAAAACCAGCGCAAAAACCATGTGGGAGCGGGCTTGCTCGCGAAAGCGCAGTGTCAGCCAACAGAAATGTTGAATGTTGCACCGCATTCGCGAGCAAGCCCGCTCCCACATTTGATTTTGGTTGTCTGGACTAGAGCGGGGCAGGCTCTTGAGCCGGTTTGCTCTTGTCGATCCCCGGCACCAGCAGTTTGCCCTCGGCCACCTGATCGCCTTCCAGCTGCGGCTGCGTGACCCAGGTGAGGATGTCGTAGTAACGACGGATGTTCGCCACGAAGTGCACCGGTTCGCCGCCGCGGGCATAGCCGTAACGGGTCTTGCTGTACCACTTCTTCTCGGACAGGCGCGGCAGGATCTTCTTCACGTCCAGCCATTTGTCCGGGTTCAGTCCTTCCTTGGCCGCCAGCTTGCGCGCGTCATCCAGGTGACCGCTGCCGACGTTGTACGCCGCCAGGGCAAACCAGGTGCGGTCCGGCTCCTGGATCGAATCGTCCAGCTGATCCTTCATATAGGCCAGGTACTTGGCGCCGCCCATGATGCTCTGCTTGGGGTCCAGGCGATTGGACACGCCCATGGCCTGCGCGGTGTTCTGGGTCAGCATCATCAGGCCGCGCACGCCGGTCTTGGAGGTCACTGTGGGTTGCCAAAGCGATTCCTGGTAACCGATGGCCGCCAGCAGGCGCCAGTCGACTTTCTCTTTCTTGGCGTAGGCCTTGAAGTGCTGCTCGTACTTGGGCAGGCGTTGCTGCAGGTGTTGGGCAAAGGTGGTGGCGCCCATGTAGCCAAGTACGTCGACATGCCCGTAGTAACGGTCCTTGAGGCGTTGCAGGGTGCCGTTCTTCTTGACCTTGTCGAGGTAGTCGTTGACCTCGTTGAGCAGGCTGTTGTCTTCACCGGGCGCTATCGCCCAGCTCTGGTCGCTGGCGTCACCGAGGTCGAAGGCGACGCGAATGTTGGTGAAGTACACCTGGTTCATCGCCACTTCGTTGGAATCGACCAGCGTGAGATCGATCTGACCTTCGTCGACCATACGAAGCAGGTCGACGACTTCGACTGCGTCGGATTCTTCGTATTCGATACCGGGATATTTCTGTTTCAGCTGCGCCAGTTGCTCGGCATGGGTGCTGCCCTTGAGCACCATGATTTTTTTGCCCACCAGATCCTTCGCATCGGTCGGGCGCGACTGGCCATTGCGATAAATGACCTGTGGGGTGACTTCCAGGTAGGAATGGGAAAACCGTACCTGTTTTTTCCGTTCTTCGCTGGTGACAAGGCCAGCGGCTGCCAGTACGGGGCCATTGGGCTGGCCTACCTGGTTGAACAGGTCGTCGAGGTTGTCGGCGGTCTCTATCTTGAGTTCGACCCCCAGATCGTCGGCGAAGCGCTTCACCAGCTCGTATTCGAAGCCGGTTTCACCGTTACGATCCTGGAAGTAAGTGGCGGGGCTGTTACGGGTAACCACCCGCAGCACACCATCCTCCTTTACACGCTCCAGTGTGTTGGGTTTATCAACACAACCCTGGAGCATCAGGAAGAGTCCGGTTGCGATCAGCCATTTGGCGTACCGCGGACGCAAAGCCGTTGGGGAAAACATCTGCGCAGTATACGCAAAGGACCACGGGCGCCATATCTCGACAGCGAAGGGCCTATCTGCTAGCGATCGTAAAACAGGCCGAAACCCCGCAGGAATGGGCCTTTTATGCATTTTGATACAGTAAAAATAAGCTGTGGTGACACGCCCGGTTAACCTGACTCTCGGGGCAGAAACACAGATAGACACTCCAGTGCAACCGTGCGTAGCGTTTCGGGTGATGTCGCGGGCTGTTTAGGCTAGAATGCACGGCCTCAAAGCACACCCCTTCCCGAGGCTGTCCCGAAGATGTTGATCCTGCGCGGCGCTCCTGCCCTTTCTGCCTTTCGCCACAGCAAGCTCCTTGAGCAACTGAGCCAGAAGG
Organism: Pseudomonas sp. GW821-FHT09H03; assembly: GCF_059415945.1. Lineage (NCBI taxonomy): Bacteria > Pseudomonadati > Pseudomonadota > Gammaproteobacteria > Pseudomonadales > Pseudomonadaceae > Pseudomonas > Pseudomonas sp. GW821-FHT09H03. The sequence continues at coordinate 232,840 of NZ_JBWKOF010000008.1, forward strand.
TTCCGGCTGTCAGCGGCCTGTATGCTGAATTCGCTCACTTCGCCGAAGTTACCGGCGTCCTGACCGGCGACGAACAGCAGGTGCTTGCGCGCCTTCTGAAGTACGGTCCAAGCGTTCCGGTACAAGAGCCGACCGGCCGTCTGTTCCTGGTGTTGCCGCGTTTCGGCACTATCTCGCCATGGTCGAGCAAGGCCAGCGACATCGCTCGCAACTGCGGCCTGGGCAAGATCCAGCGCCTGGAGCGCGGCATCGCCTTCTATGTTGGCGGCCAGTTCAGCGATGCTGACGCCCAACTAATTGCCGATGTACTGCACGACCGCATGACCCAGATCGTTCTGGGCAACCTCGAACAGGCTGCCGGCCTGTTCAGCCACGCCGAGCCAAAACCGCTGACCGCGATCGACGTGCTGGGTGGCGGCCGCGCCGCGCTGGAAAAAGCCAACACCGAGCTGGGCCTGGCCCTGGCTGAAGACGAGATCGATTACCTGGTCAACGCCTTCGTCGGCTTGAAGCGCAACCCGCACGACATCGAACTGATGATGTTCGCCCAGGCGAACTCCGAGCACTGCCGTCACAAGATCTTCAACGCCAGTTGGGACATCGACGGCGAGAGCCAGGAAAAAAGCCTGTTCGGCATGATCAAGAACACCTACGTGATGCACAGCGAAGGCGTTCTGTCGGCTTACAAGGACAACGCTTCGGTAATCGTCGGCTCCGTGGCCGGCCGTTTCTTCCCGGACCCTGAAACCCGCCAGTACGGCGCGGTGCAGGAACCGGTGCACATCCTGATGAAAGTCGAGACCCACAACCACCCGACCGCGATTGCCCCGTTCCCGGGCGCATCCACCGGTTCCGGCGGCGAGATCCGCGACGAAGGCGCTACCGGTCGCGGCGCCAAGCCTAAGGCTGGCCTGACCGGTTTCACCGTGTCCAACCTGCAGATCCCTGGCTTCGAACAGCCGTGGGAAGTGCCGTACGGCAAGCCTGAGCGCATCGTTACCGCGCTGGACATCATGATCGAAGGCCCGTTGGGCGGCGCTGCGTTCAACAACGAATTCGGTCGTCCGGCCCTGACTGGCTACTTCCGTACCTTCGAACAATCGATCACCACCCCGCACGGTGATGAAGTCCGTGGTTACCACAAACCAATCATGCTGGCTGGCGGCATGGGCAACATCCGTGAAGAGCACGTCAAGAAAGGCGAGATCGTCGTCGGCTCCAAGCTGATCGTGCTCGGCGGCCCGGCGATGCTGATCGGTCTGGGTGGCGGTGCAGCTTCCTCCATGGCCACCGGCACCAGCTCGGCGGACCTGGACTTCGCTTCCGTACAACGCGAAAACCCGGAAATGGAGCGCCGTTGCCAGGAAGTCATCGACCGTTGCTGGCAGCTGGGCGACAAGAACCCGATCAGCTTCATCCACGACGTGGGTGCGGGCGGTCTGTCCAACGCCTTCCCGGAACTGGTCAACGACGGCGAGCGCGGTGGCCGTTTCGAACTGCGCAACATTCCAAACGACGAGCCGGGCATGGCCCCGCACGAAATCTGGTCCAACGAATCCCAGGAACGTTACGTTCTGGCGGTCGGCCCGGCTGACTTCGAGCGCTTCAAGGCGATCTGCGAACGTGAGCGTTGCCCGTTTGCCGTAGTCGGTGAAGCTACCGCAGAGCCGCAGCTGACCGTGACGGATAGCCACTTCGGCAACAGCCCGGTGGACATGCCGCTGGAAGTGTTGCTGGGCAAAGCCCCGCGCATGCACCGTTCGGTTGTTCGTGAAAACGAGCTGGGCGACGATTTCGATCCGTCGACCCTGAACATCGGTGAATGCGTCGAGCGCGTCCTGCATCACCCGGCCGTGGCCAGCAAAAGCTTCCTGATCACCATCGGCGACCGCACCATCACCGGCCTCGTGGCCCGTGACCAAATGGTCGGCCCGTGGCAGGTTCCGGTGGCCGACGTTGCCGTCACCGCCACCAGCTTTGACGTCTACACCGGTGAAGCCATGGCCATGGGCGAACGTACTCCGTTGGCTCTGCTGGACGCTCCGGCGTCGGGCCGCATGGCCATCGGCGAAACCCTGACCAACATCGCGGCGTCGCGCATCGGCAAGATCTCCGACATTAAACTGTCGGCGAACTGGATGTCGGCTGCCGGCCACCCGGGTGAAGATGCACGCCTGTACGACACCGTGAAAGCGGTCGGCATGGAGCTGTGCCCTGAGCTGGGCATCACCATTCCGGTGGGCAAGGACTCGATGTCCATGGCCACCCGCTGGAACGATGAAGGCGTCGACAAATCCGTCACTTCGCCAATGTCGTTGATCGTCACCGGTTTCGCGCCAGTGACTGACATCCGTCAGACCCTGACCCCGCAACTGCGCATGGACAAGGGCACCACCGACCTGATCCTGATCGACCTCGGTCGCGGCCAGAACCGCATGGGTGCCTCGATCCTCGCCCAGGTTCACGGCAAGCTCGGCAATCAGGCCCCGGACGTCGACGACGCCGAAGACCTGAAAGCCTTCTTCGCAGTGATCCAGGGCCTCAACGCCGACGGTCACCTGCTGGCTTACCACGACCGTTCCGACGGTGGTCTGCTGACCAGCGTGGTGGAAATGGCCTTCGCCGGTCACTGCGGCCTGAGCCTGAACCTCGACGGCCTGGCCGAAACCTCCGCCGATATCGCCGCCATCCTGTTCAACGAAGAACTGGGTGCCGTGATCCAGGTGCGCCAGGACTCCACTGCCGACATCCTCGCGCAGTTCAGCGCTGCCGGCCTGGGTGAGTGCGTGTCGGTGATCGGTCAGCCAATGAACAATGGCCAGATCAACATCACCTTCAACGGCGACACCGTGTTCGAAGGTCAGCGTCGTCTGCTGCAACGTCAGTGGGCCGAGACCAGCTACCAGATCCAGCGTCTGCGTGACAACGCCGACTGCGCCGAGCAAGAGTTCGACGTGCTGCTGGAAGAAGACAACCCGGGCCTGAGCGTCAAGCTCAGCTACGACGTCAACCAGGACATCGCCGCGCCTTACATCAAGAAAGGCATTCGCCCTCAGGTTGCCGTACTGCGTGAGCAGGGCGTCAACGGCCAGGTGGAAATGGCGGCGGCGTTCGACCGCGCCGGTTTCAACGCGATCGACGTGCACATGAGCGACATTCTGGCCGGTCGCGTCGACCTGAACGAGTTCAAGGGCATGGTCGCCTGCGGTGGTTTCTCCTACGGCGACGTACTGGGTGCCGGTGAAGGCTGGGCCAAGTCCGCGCTCTTCAACAGCCGTGCCCGCGATGCGTTCCAGGGTTTCTTCGAGCGTAACGACAGCTTCACCCTCGGCGTGTGCAACGGTTGCCAGATGATGTCCAACCTCCACGAACTGATCCCGGGCAGCGAGTTCTGGCCGCACTTCGTGCGTAACCGCTCCGAGCAGTTCGAAGCGCGCGTGGCGATGGTACAGATCCAGGAGTCGAACTCGATCTTCCTGCAGGGCATGGCCGGTTCGCGTATGCCGATCGCTATCGCCCACGGTGAAGGTCATGCCGAGTTCTCCAGCGAAGAAGCCTTGCTGGAAGCCGATCTGTCCGGTTGCGTGGCGATGCGTTTCGTCGACAACCACGGCAAGGTCACCGAAAGCTACCCGGCCAACCCGAACGGCTCGCCGCGCGGGATCACTGGTTTGACCAGCCGCGACGGTCGCGTGACCATCATGATGCCGCACCCGGAGCGTGTGTTCCGTGCCGTGCAGAACTCGTGGCGTTCGGATGAGTGGAAAGAAGATGCTCCGCTGATGCGCATGTTCCGTAATGCTCGTGTGTGGGTGAACTAAGCACCGTGTACAAGCTCAGCTTTTTCGTTCCCGACAGTCATGTCGAGCGGGTTAAAAGCGCTGTATTCGCCACCGGTGGCGGGCGGATCGGTGCTTATGACCATTGTTCATGGCAGGTGCTGGGCCAAGGCCAGTTTCGGCCACTGGATGGCAGCCAGCCGTTCATTGGGCAAACCGGGCAGGTCGAGCAGGTGGAGGAATGGAAGGTTGAGCTGGTGGTGGCGGATGAGTTGATTCGCCCGGTGGTGGAGGCTCTGAAGCAGAGTCACCCCTACGAGACACCGGCTTATGAGGTGTGGCGGTTGGAGGATTTCTGATTCCCTGGCTGCTGAAATGAAAAACCCGCTGAAAGTGATTTCAGCGGGTTTTTTCATGCCCAGGTTTTTTTGGGGCCCGCCAGGGAACCAGGATCTAAACCTTGGCGCTGACCTCACTGCGATTGATCAAGGTTTCCAGCGTACCACTCAAAATCGGCGCCTTGTCGCCAATCAGCAGGTGCCAGATCCCTCCCTCCAGCTGAGTCACGCCATGGCAACCCAAGGCCTTCAACTCACTTTCGGACAAGGCTTTACCGTCAGCCAGTTGCAGGCGAATGCGGGTCATCGCCACACAATCCAGCTGCAGCACATTGTCGCCACCACCCAAGGCTTGCAGCCATTGTTGCGCTTCTGGAGTCGCGACGGCGACAGGTGTCGGTTCTTCGACCAGCGCCGCAGGCGTCGACACAATGGCTCGCGCCAACGCCGGCATCGCCAGGCGGATTTCATCGGCAATCGCATCGGCCATCGGCCCGACCACCACCTGCAAGCTTCCGCCCTTGCCCGGGCGCACCACGGCCATTGCGCCGAGTGCTTTCAAGTCCGTGTCCGAGGCTTTGTTGCGATCCACCATGTCCAGACGCAAACGTGTGGTGCAAGCGCCGACGGTGATCAGGTTGGCGGCACCGCCCAATGCCTTGATGTAAGCACCGGCGCGCTCATTTTCGGTGACTGCTACCTGCTCGGTGGCAACGCTGCCTTCACGGCCCGGTGTCTTCAGGTCGAAGCGTCGGATGCAGAAATCGAACACCAGGTAATAGATCACCGCATACGCCAGGCCCACCGGGAACACCAGCCAGCCGTTGGTGGATCTACCCCAGCCAAGAATCATGTCGATAAAACCATCGGAGAAGGTGAACCCCAGGTGGATGTTTAGCGCATTGGTGACGGCCATCGACACGCCGGTCAGCAAAGCATGCAGCAGATACAGCAGTGGCGCGAGGAACATGAAGGCGAATTCGATGGGCTCGGTCACGCCGGTCAGGAAAGAAGTCAGCGCCATGGACAGGAAAATCCCGCCCATCACCTTGCGCCGTTCCGGCAAGGCATTGCGGTACATCGCCAGGCACGCGGCGGGCAGGCCGAAGATCATCATCGGGAACATGCCGGTCATGAACTGGCCGCCTTTCGGGTCGCCGGCAAAGTAGCGCGACAGATCGCCGGTCACCAGCGCGCCGGTGGTCGGGTCGGTGAAGTTGCCGAACACGAACCACGCCATGTTGTTGAGGATGTGGTGCAGGCCAGTGACGATCAACAGACGGTTGAACACGCCAAAGACGAACGCGCCGATACTGCCGCTCTCCATCATCAATGCGCCGAAAGCATTGATGCCGTGCTGGATCGGCGGCCAGATGTAACCGAAGACGACCCCCAGGCCCACCGCCGTGAAGCCGGTGACTATCGGTACAAAGCGGCGGCCACCGAAGAACGCCAGATACTCCGGCAACTTGATGTCCTTGAAGCGGTTGTACAGCGCGCCGGCCATCAGGCCGCTGATGATCCCGGCGAGCATGCCCATGTTGATGCTTGAATCCAGCACCTTCAGGGTCGAGACCATCACCAGATAACCAATGGCCCCGGCCAGCCCGGCGGTGCCGTTGTTGTCCCTGGCGAAGCCGACGGCGATGCCGATGGCGAAGATCATTGCCAGGTTGGCGAAGATGACCTGGCCGGCGTCGTGGATGATCGCGATGTTCAGCAGATCGGTGTCGCCAAGGCGCAGCAGCAGGCCGGCAATCGGCAGGATGGCGATCGGCAGCATCAGCGCACGGCCGAGGCGCTGCAGGCCTTCGATGAAGTATTGGTACATGGCGGATCTCCCTGGATTCTTGTTGGCGTTGTTCAGCTCAGAGGCCAATGCTGGTGACAGGCGTGACGCACTGCAGCGGCGCTGCCGAGCTTGAGCAGACCCTGGCTGATGCGCCGGCATTCGCTGGCGTCGAGGTGCCGCACGCGATCCTTGATTTCACCGATTTGCACCGGGCTTACCGACAACTCGCTGACGCCCAGGCCGATCAGTACCGGCGTGGCCAGCGGGTCAGAAGCCAGCGCGCCGCAAACGCCAACCCAACGCTTGTGCAGTGCTGCACCGGCGCAGGTCTGGGCGATCAGCCGCAGCAGCGCCGGGTGCAGCGCATCGACCCGCGAGGCGAGGCCGGCGTGGTCGCGGTCCATGGCCAGGGTGTATTGCGACAGGTCGTTGGTGCCAATGGACAGAAAGTCCGCGTGTTCGGCCAACTGCTCGGCAAGCAACGCGGCCGCCGGGACTTCGATCATCACGCCCAGCTCCGGGCGTTCACTCACGCCCAGCTCAGTGCACAAGGCCTCGAGGCGCTGGCGGATGTGCAGCAACTCGTCGACCTCCGTCACCATCGGCAACAGGATTCGGCAGCGAGACAGCGCACTGACGCGCAGCAGGGCGCGCAGTTGTTGATCCAGCAGTTCAGGTCGAACCTGAGCCAGACGAATGCCGCGCAGGCCCAGCACGGGATTGGCCTCGGCAGGCAGCGGCAGGTAATCGAGTTGCTTGTCGCCGCCGACGTCGATGGTGCGGATGATCACCGACTTGTCGCCCATAGCGTCGAGCACCGCTTGATAAGCACCACGTTGCTCTTCTTCGTCCGGCGCGGTGTTGCGGTCGACGAAAAGGAATTCGGTGCGCAACAGGCCGACGCCATCGGCGCCATTGGCCAGGGCATCCGCTGCCTCGGCGCTGGACGCCACATTGGCAGCCACTTCGATCTGCACGCCGTCGAGGGTGAGTGCGTGGGTGTGTGCTTGAGATTGTTGTAGCGCGCGACGTTGCTGGCGGTCAAGTTGCGCTTGCTGCACGACGGCAATGCGCTCGTCGTCAGGGGCCAATTCGAGGCGACCGCCGTCGGCATCCAGCACCACGGCTTGGCCCTGTTGCTGATCAAGCAGCGTCGAGCCCAGCGCAACCAGGCACGGCAAGCCTTTGCCACGAGCGAGAATCGCCACATGGGACGTCGCGCCACCTTCGGCCATGCACAGCCCGGCGACGCCTTGCTGGCTCAGTTGCAGCAGGTCGGACGGGGTCAGTTCCTGTGCGGCGACGATGGCGCCGGGCGGAACGTCGTAGTGCCAGGTTGCGCCGAGGAGGGCGCGCAACACCCGTTGCTTGAGGTCGCGCAGGTCGTTGGCGCGCTCGGCCAACAGCGCACTGCCGAGTTGCTGTAGCACCTCGCACTGCACGTCGATCGATTGGCTCCAGGCGTGAGTCGCGGCCATCCCCTGGTCGATGGAGGCGTTTGCGGCATCCAGCAACGCCGGGTCTTCGAGTAGCGCGAGGTGCGCAGCGAAGATGGCTTCTTCGTCGGTGTTCTTGTGTTTTTTCGCTTGGGCCAGGGTGGTGTCGATTTCACTGCGTACCACGCTCAGCGCGGTATCGAGGGCGTGCAGTTGTTGCTCTGGATCGTGGTTGCCGGCGTCTACGGGCAGGCTGATGGTGTTCAAGCGAAACAACTGACCGCCGACCAGGCCGGGCGCGGCGCAAACGCCGTGCAGCACGCCCGCTTCGGCGGCACGCGCACGCTGGGCAATCGGTGCCGGCGCGGCTGCGTGAGTGTCTTCGGCGAGCGCTGTGGATAAAGCTGAGAGTAACGCTTGCAGAGCGGCTTGGGCATCCGGGCCCTGGCAACTGACCTGAACTTCTTCCTGCTCGCCAATGGCCAGGCCCATCAACCCGATCAGGCTGTCGCAGGTTGCCGATTTGCCGGCGAAGTGCAGCTGCGATTTGCTCTTGAAGCCTTGCGCTGTCTGACGGATCAACGCGGCCGGCCGGGCATGCAAACCACCTCGATGGGCGATGCGGACATGTCCGTGGATCTCTTCGCCGCCCATGTCCACTTCGGCCTGGGCGCCAGATGTTTGTCGACGAATGATGTGCAGCAACGGTTCGCCGACCCTCACCGATTTCAGGGTGATTGGCCGTGCCTGGAATTGCTCGCTGTTGGTCAGGATCAGCAAGCTGACCAGGCTTTTGCACTGCTGCGCGACCTTGTCCAGGTCGTAGCGCAACAGCGGTTGGCCGTTGACCACGCGCGCGCCTTCCTTGACCAGCATCGAGAAGCCCTGGCCTTGCAGTTCGACCGTATCGAGACCCAGGTGCAACAACAGTTCCGCACCGTTGTCGGCACGCAACGTGACCGCGTGGCCAGTGCGCGCTACGTGGACCACCACGCCGGCGCAGGGGGCGTGAAGGGTGTCGTTCAACGGGTCGATGGCGATGCCGTCGCCCATGGCGCCGCTGGCGAACACCGGGTCCGGGACTTTGGAGAGCGTGAGCACCGGACCGCTGAGCGGGGCGCTTAAGGTCAGCTCTTTATTGTTGTTATGCATGGCTCGGTCTCATTAAAAAACAACAGTTCGGAACAACGCGCTTTTCTGTGGGGGCGAACCTGTTCGCGATGGATTCAAGAGCGTCGCGGGGTGTCAGGTTTTCCGCGTAATCGTTAACGTCCATCGCGAGCATGCTCGCTCCTACAGGGGAATGCGGTTGACTGTAGGAGCGAACCTGTTCGCGATGGATTCAAGAGCGTCGCGGGGTGTCAGGTTTTCCGTGTAATCGTTTACGTCCATCGCGAGCATGCTCGCTCCTACAGGGGAATGCGGTTGACTGTAGGAGCGAACCTGTTCGCGATGGATTCAA